>RFQW01000135.1 GCA_009924765.1 Planctomycetota bacterium
CAGCCGCATGGCGCTGCACGCGTGGGCGCGTGATCAACTGCTCGACGAGCGCGTGCTGGTTCAACTGGTCGAGGAGGCATTCCGGGAACCCGCGCCTCGTTCGCGCGTGATGGCTCCGCCCGCGAAGCCGGCGGTTTCGCAGCCCATGCCGCCTGCGCCCAGGCGTTGGTGGCTCACCGCGATATCGGTGTTTGGTCTGGCGATGAGTCTGGCGCTGTTCTGGCTGCTGCTCGAACGGCTGCCCTCGGCTGCGCCCGTTCCCGCGACGCAGGACAAGCCGGCCGCGCCGGCGCCCGTGGCTGCGGATTCATCACGCACGCTGCCACCGCCGCCAGTCTCGTTTCCAACGCCTCCAACGCTTGATGCTGGCGCGCAACCCACGGTTGTCGCGCCCGCCGCCGCACTGGAAGCGCGTCCCGCCGGTGCGCTGTCCGCTGAAGCTCTCGAGCGCTGGAGACAGACCTGTGCGCAGGCGATGGTCGCATGGCCCGCCATGACCAGCTCGCAGCGCGATCGCCTGATCGCGTCGCTTGCGGAATGGATCGCGCAGAGCCCCTCGGCCGAGGAGGTGGTTCGCCTGCAGACCGCGCTGGCCACCGACGCGGCACATCCCTTGAATGCGCGCGATGGCATGCTGGCGTCGGCGTTCGATGCCATGCTGCAGGCGCGCGCGCATGCGGATGAGCGAATCACGCCTGCGGCTGCCGCGAAACTTGGCGGCACGCGCGCGCTTGGTGGCGATGATTCAAGCGCGCTGCAGGCATGGGCGCTGCAGCAGGTTCCCGTTCTCGAGAAGTCTTTGCAGCAGCCCGACGCACGCGAGCGATGGGTGGGATGGCTGCAGGCGGTGGCGGCGATCGAGCGCGCCGACGCGCGGCTGCAGTGCGCGCTGGCCGCCATGGATGCGGTGGTGCGTGGCAATGCAAGGCTTGATGGGCAGGGCCTGGCCGCGGATGTGCTCGGCTCCTTGCTCGCTGCGGTGCCGAGCGATCCGCGTCAGAGCGGTTTCGATGCCACGCGGCGAGCATTCGTGGGCTGGCTTGCGGATCCCAAGATCACCTCGGCGCGCATGTGGGCACTTGGCGGCATCTGGCGAAGCGGTGGCCATGCCCCCGATGCATGGCTGCTGCCCGGCGAGCGCGATTCGGCGCAGGCGCGCGCCGCACTGGCGAAGCGCTGGAATGCGATCGATGCCACACGCGCGGCGGCGGTATGGCAGCCGCTGCAGGACCGCGCGCGTGCGCTCGAGTCGACGAAGCCCGCCACGCAGGCCGCGCAGGTGCTCGCGCTGGCGGACTGGATGCAGCTGATCCGGCAGGGCACGGCGTTGCTGCAGCAGAAGGATTTCGAACGCGTGCAGCCGATCGAGGTCGCGGACCGTCCGATCGTCGCGCGCGCCTCGAGACAGGATGAGGCGTGGTCGGCGCGGCTTGGTGATGCGCGTCCCGAGCGTCGCATGGAAGCGTTGCAGGCGCTGCGAGCGCGCGCGCCGGATGCGCTGGGCGAGCGCGACGCCGAGGCACTTGCCATGCGCGCCTTCTCCGCTCCAGGCAAGGACGAGCGCCTGCTGGCTCAGGCGATCATCCGCGACAATCTGCTGCAGTCGTCGGTGATGCTGCGCGCCATGGCCATGGAGGCCGTGCGCACCGACGATCCACGCAATGCCACCGACCTCATCGAAGTGGCGATCGGTCGCATGCTGCTTGGCGACGAGCAGGCGTCGATGCGTGCGCGATCGATCGCAGGGTTGCTTGCAAAACTGCCGCCACGCGCCGCTCGCACGGAACTGGATGGTGCCAGCCGACGCCTTGCGGCCGAGACCGGCGCCTGGGGCTCCGAAGTGGGCACCACGGGTCTGCGGCAGGATGCCGGCCAGGATGCCTGGTGCATCGCGCATCGCATGCGCGACGCGCTGGAGGGGCTCGTGGTTGCCGAAGCGATGCAGCCGTTGATGCAGGACATCGATGCGCGCATGCGCCGCCTACAACGCGTGGCGTGGTGCGGGCCCCGTGGCCTTGCGGCCGCCACCGCGGTGCTGTGCGATCTGCAGGCGGTCACGCTGGCCTCGCAGCACCTGCAACTGGCGCAGACGCTGCGGCTGCTGGCCGACGACGCCGCGCTTCGCCGTTCCCGTGCGGGCTCGGCGCTGGAGCAGTCGAGCATTTCGCTGCAGACGATCGTGCGCATGCAGTTGGCGTGCGCGGGCGCACCGGTGGGCGCGCTTCCGGTTGCGGCAGACGTAATCTCGCCTGACCATGCCGGTGCGCTGCGGCGTCTTGCCGAGGCGGATGCGCTGCTGGCCGAGAAGGAAGTGGATGTGCCTCGCGTGCAGGTGGTGCTGGAGGAGGCGCTTCAGAACGATCCGTCGGTGGTCGGC
Source organism: Planctomycetota bacterium (assembly GCA_009924765.1). Taxonomy (GTDB): domain Bacteria; phylum Planctomycetota; class Phycisphaerae; order Phycisphaerales; family SM1A02; genus SYAC01. The sequence goes on from RFQW01000135.1 coordinate 2,378, forward strand.
AGCGTGGATGTGGCGCGTGCGCGATTGTCACCTTCGGGTGCGCGCTCGCCGTGGTTCGAGTCGGCGCAGGTGGCCGGGGCCGGCGCCATGCTGCCTGCGCCTGACACCACGGCTGATGGGTTGGCGCTGGCAGCGCTTCTCGCGCAGCGCGGGCAGGCCGATCGACTCGGCGCGCAGCGTGGCAACGAAACTTCCGCGCGCGCGCTGGAAAGTTTCGCCGCGGCGCAGGGGCTGCCCAGTGCCGAGGTACTCAAGCGCCTGCGCTCGGGCGATGCGGCGGAACGCGACGCCATGCGCGAGCGCATGGAGGCCGCGGTGATGCAGCAGCTCGATCCGGAGGCGGCGCCGTGGTTGTCCGCGATCGTCGCCGGCATGGATGCACGTGTGCCGGAGCCGCCGATTCCGGGCGGTCGTCTGGCGCGGTGATGGCGCCTCAGCGCGCCGGCAGTTCCAGCCGCAGCAGGTGATCATCCATCACGAAGCCGTTGCCGATGTCGCGCACGAACGACTCCACCACCACGAATCCGGCGCGCCGATAGGCCGCCAGTGCGCGGTGATTCGTCTTGTTCACGCCCAGCTCCACCGCGTGCATGCCCGCATGCTGCGCGCGCTGCATCACGTGCGCCAGCATCGCCTGTCCCGCGCCGCGGCCATGCAGTTCGGGCACCAGATAGATCTTGTGCAGGTGCAGCACGCGCTTCTCGTGCTGCAGTTCGTGGCCCACGTAGCCCACCGCATGCCCATGCACCATCGCCAGCTCGTACCGCACGCCGCGCTGCATGTCCTCGGCCAACTTCGTGGGCGCGTACATCCACTCCAGCATGAAGCGGATCTGCTCCACGCTGATCATGCCTGGGTAACACGCGTTCCAGATGCGATGGGCAAGTGCGCGGATGGTGTCGATGTCCGCATGCGACGCATCGCGAAGCGTGATCGTCACCGGTTCCCGCGGCGCGGCGCTCATGCGCGCGACAGGCCCAGGTCGTGCAGCACGCGCTTGGCGGCGTTGTGGCCCGCGCAGCCGATCACCGATCCGGCAGGATGCGTGCCCGCGCTGCACGAATACACGCCGCCCACCGGTGTGGCGATGGGCAGGCGATCATCGAATCCGAAGCCGTTGTCCACATGGTGGATGTGTCCCCGCGTGATGCCGAAGTGTCGCTCGATGTCCGGCGGCGTCAGCGCGAACACGTCGTCCACCAGCGCGCTGGTGCCCGGCGCGAAGCGGTCGCAGATGCCGAGCAGGTGCTTCACGTAGCGATCCTTCTGCGCTTCCCAGGTGGTGCCTGCCAGCGTGTGCGGCACCCACTGCACGAACAGCGCCGAGTTGTGCCGGCCCTGCGGGTCCTTCAGCGACGGATCCACGGTGGTGTGGATGTACCACTCGATGGTGGGGAACTCGGGCAGCTTGCCCGCGCACACGTCGTCGTAGCTGGTGCGAAGCGAGCACATCACATCGGCCTCGTCCGGAAGCAGATGGATGGTGGGGCCGTACTGGCCACGATCTTCGGGCAGACAGGTGAACTTCGGCAGCCCGTGCAGCGCCAGGTTCACCTTCATGGTGGTGCCGTCCTTGCGGTAGCTCTCCACGCGCGTGTTCCATGCGGCGTCGGCGTGCGCGCCGGCGATCAGCGTCTGCAGCTTGAACGGGTCTGCGTTCACCACCACCGTGCGTGCGCGCAGTTCCTCGCCATTGGCAAGCACCACGCCCTGCACGCTGCCAGCCTGCGTGATCAGTCGGTCCGCGCGCGCGTCCAGTCGCACCGTGCCGCCGGCGGCCTGCAGCTTCTCCATCACCAGTCGCGCCACCGTGCCCATGCCGCCGCGCAGGATCATCCAGGTGCCATCGGCGCCGGGCAGTCGGCACATGTTGTGCACCAGGAAGTTCATGCCCGTGCCCGGGGTGTCCCACGTGCCGTGCAGGCCGCTGAAGCCGTCGGTGACCGCATACATGGCCTTCACCAGATCGCTCTTGAATCCGAAGCGGTCGATGTACGCGCCCACCGATCCGCGGCACAGCTTCACGAAGTGCTCGCGCAGGGCGGGGCGCACGAAGCGCTCCGCCGTGGCCTCGATCGACAGTGGTTCCTGCATCCAGGTGGGCGCGATGTCGTCGCGGATCTGCGCCACCTCTGTCATCATGCGCTCGTTGGCCAGCCAGTCCGCCTCGCTGAAGAACTCGATGAATTGCCGCTTCATGGCCGCCTGATCGCTGCCAAGCAGCAGGTGGCGATGGTTCGTGGTGGGCAGGAAGTAGTGCGGATCGCGCCGCAGCACGGGCAGGTCGATCTGCAGTTCATGCAGCAGTTCGGGCGGCATCAGGCCAAGCAGATCTTGGTGAAGGGTCGCTCCGTACGCGCGGCGCCGCCGATCACCGACTTGTCTTCCACCACCAGCGTGCGAAGCCCCGCGCGCGCAAGCAGCAGCGCTGCCACCAGACCGTTGTGGCCAGCGCCCACCACGATCACGTCATGCGGCTGCGCGGCGCCCATCACGCCTTCGACAGGCCGTGCTCAAGGTCACGGATCAGGTCGTTCGGGTGCTCGATGCCCACGCTCAGGCGCACCAGGTTGTCCAGAATGCCTAGCTGCTGACGGCTTTCCGCCGGCACGCTTGCGTGCGTCATGATCGCCGGGTGCTCGATCAGGCTCTCCACGCCGCCCAGACTCTCGGCCAGCGCGAACAGGTGCACGTTCTCCAGGAAGCGGCGGCTCTCGGCCAGTCCACCCTTCAGCAGGATGGTGATCATGCCGCCGAAGGCGGGCTTGCCGTCAAGCTGCATCTGCTTCGCCGCGATCGCGTGCTGCGGATGGCTGGGCAGTCCCGGGTAGATCACCTTCTCCACCTTGGGGTGCTTGGCCAGCCACTGCGCGATCTGCATGCCGCTGTCGCAGTGGCGACGCATGCGCACGGCCAGCGTCTTGGCACCGCGCAGCGCCAGGTACGCATCGAACGGGCCCATCACGCTGCCGATCGCGTTCTGCAGAAAGCGCAGCTTCTCGGCAAGATCGGTGCGGTTGGTCACCAGCACGCCGCCCACCACGTCGCTGTGACCGCCCAGATACTTGGTGGCCGAGTGCATCACCACGTCGAAGCCCATCTCCAGGGGTCGCTGCAGCATGGGCGTGGCGAAGGTGTTGTCGCACACGCTGATCGCGCCGTGCTTCTTGCAGATGGCCGCGATCGCCGCCAGATCCACC
>RFQW01000136.1 GCA_009924765.1 Planctomycetota bacterium
GCGCGCGAATTCGCCGCTGCGGATCGCGCGCGTGATGCGCATGAGTTCCTGATCGACCACGCGACCGGCACCCAGGTTCTGGTGTCCCACCTCGCTGTTGCCCATCACGGGTCCGTCGGGGCTAACGGGCAGGCCCACATCCTCGCCGCTGGTCTTGATGAGCGTGGTGGGCCAGTCGCGCTCCAGCATGTGCGCGCACGGGGTCTTCGCCAACTTCACGGCGTTCGCCGCGTCCTGCGCGGGGTGCGGATTGCGGCCCCAACCGTCGCGGATGATCAGCACGACAGGGCGAGGTGTGTTTCCTGCTGCCATGCAATGAGTGTAGGAACCGCACCGATCGCGTTTCGCGCATTGCCCGCAAGGTCGCCGGGGGCTAGCCTGCGACGCATGGGAGAAAGCACCGCAACCGCCCCCTTGGATGCCGCCAGCGCAAGCGCCCTTCGTGATCGCTGGAACAGCGTCCGTGATCGCGTGTCCGCCGCCGCCGGCCGCAGTGGTCGCAAGGCCAGCGACGTGATGCTGGTGGTGGTGACCAAGAGCGGCAGCATCGACCAGATCCGCGAGCTGGTGAACATGGGTCAGGTGGATCTTGCCGAGAACCGCGTGCAGCAGCTCACGCAGCGCGCCGCCACCATCGGCGAGTGGCTGAGCCGCCGCAGCGAGATGGACCCGAAGGCCACCGTGCCACAGGTGCGCTGGCACATGATCGGTTCGCTGCAGCGCAACAAGGTGCGCAAGGCCATGGATGTGTCGCGTCTGGTGCACAGCATGGACTCGCTTCGCCTGGCCGAGGAGATGCAGGCGGCCGCGTCGCGCCGACCCACGCCCATGGAGGTGCTGGTGGAGGTGAACGTGAGCGGCGAGGCCAGCAAGAGCGGCATCGCGCCGCCGGCCGTGCGCCACATGCTGGACCAGATGGACACCATGGTGAACCTGAAGGTGCGCGGCCTGATGTGCATGGCCCCACTGAGCGGTGGCCAGGATGAGGCACGCCGAACCTTCGAGCGCTGCAAGGAACTGTTCGACGACTGCCGCCGCTCCGGATCGGGCGGCGATCGCTTCGACATCCTCAGCATGGGCATGAGCGGCGACTTCGAGGTGGCCATCGAGTGCGGCGCCAACCTGGTGCGCGTGGGTGGCGCCGTGATCGGCCCACCGCAGGTGGAAGAAGCCGCCGACGAGGCCTGATCGTGGCTGCGCGCGCCCGCACCTCGGCTACATTCGTCGCATGACCTCGGCATCGTGGAGCACCGCATTGCGTGGCCGATTCCTCGCCTTCGAGGGACCGGATGGCAGCGGCAAGAGCACGCAGATCGGACGCTTTCAGGCGTGGGCCGAGGCGCAGCAGCTGCCGTTGACGCTGGTGCGCGAGCCGGGCGGCACCGCGGTGGGCGAGCGCGTGAGACAGATCCTGCTCGATCCGATCCATTCAGAGATGACCGTGCGCTGCGAGATGCTGCTGTACATGGCCAGCCGCGCGCAGTTGATGGAGGAGCGCATCGAGCCGGCGATCGCCTCGCGTGCCTGCGTGTTGAGCGACCGTTTCGTTGGCAGCACGCTGGCCTATCAGGGTGCGGCGGGCGGCATCCCCGAGCGCGACATCCGCGCGGTGGCGCAGGTGGCCATCGGCGGCCGTTGGCCCGACCTGAACGTGCTGTTCGACGTGGACACCGAGACCGCGATGAAGCGCCTGAACCCGTTGCTCGATCGCATGGAAGGCAAGGGCATGGACTTCCATCGCCGCGTGCGCGACGGCTACCTGGCCGAGGCACACCGCGACCCGAAACGGCATCTGGTGATCGATGCGTCTCGCAGCCCGGACGAGGTGTTCGAGCAGCTGATCAACGGCCTTCGCCGCTGGAGCGAGTCGTTCAGTCCCGCCGTCGCCGGTTGACCGGCGCGTTGGTTGGCGGCACGCCGGCACCACCCTGCTGACAACGCATGTTCATGGCGTGCACGCGCTGCAGCATGTTCTGCGTCTGCGCGGGATCCATGTTGTGCATGTAGGCCATCGCCAGGGCGTTGGGTTCGTTGAAGGCCTCGAAGATCACCTGCGATCCATCCGCCGTGTAGCGGAAGCTGCGCACGTGCAGGTCGGCCATCACCTGCAGCGAGGCCAGCACCTCGGGGTCGTCCTTGGTCTTGCCCGCAAGCAGCAGACTCAGCAGCCGACGCGTGGCGGTGATGTGGTGCTCCTCGTTGAACTTGCGCGACTGCACCACCTCGGCGTTCACGCGCTTCATGGTCTCCAGCGGCTGCGGGCGCACGGGCCACTCCTCGCCATTCACGCGCACTGAGCGACTGGTGATCAGCATGAGCGTGGCCACCACGGCGCGACCGGTGGCTGCGTTGCCCGGCGTGAAGTGCTCGCCGAAGGGCACGCCCTCCAGGCTGGTCTTCTCGGGCTGCCCCATGTTCACCTCCTCCTTCTCGAGGTCGATGGTGATGGTGCGCACGCCGACCTGATACAGCATCCACATCGCGCACTGCATCAGCGCGTGATCGGTGGGCGCGTTCTGCTTCATGCCCTCGGACAGGATGTGGCAGCAGATCTTGGCGAATGGCTCGCCTGCCGACAGCGCGGGGATCATGTTGCCCGCGAGGTGCAGGAAGGGTCCGTTCTCCTGGGGCTTCAGCTCGACCGTCTGGTTGTTGAATTGCATCGTGGTCATGGTTGGTTCCTTGAAGTGGATCGGTTGCGTGGGTCAGTTTGTCAGCGCGACGATGGCGTCGCGGTCCGCCTGCAGGTGCAGGGATTGTCCCGTGCGTGCGGTGGCGCGTGGATCGAGTTCAAACACCTTCATGCGGCCCGCGGGCGTGTCCACATGATGCTGCGCCGTTTCGCCCAGATACACGCTGTCGGTGCAGCGGCCCTGCAGCAGGCCATCGGATGGCACCAGCCGCAGCGACTCGGGACGCACGCTCAGCGACACCTTGGCACCCACGGTCAGGCCCGTGGTTGCGCTCGGCAGCGCGCCTGCGGCGGTTTCGACGATGCAGCCCTGTGCGTCGCTGGTGGTCACGGTGCCGGCGATGAAGTTGGTCTCACCCATGAACTCGGCCACGAAGCGGTTGCATGGCCGGCGGTACACCTCGCGCGGCGCGCCCTGCTGCTCCACACGGCCATCACGCAGCACCACCAGACCGTCGGCCATGCTCAGGGCCTCCTTCTGGTCGTGCGTCACGTACACCGCGGTCAGCTTGATCTCGCTGCAGATGCGGCGTATCTCGGTGCGCATCTCGAGGCGCAGCTTGGCATCCAGGTTGGACAGCGGCTCATCGAGCAGCAGCACCTCGGGGCGGAACACGATGGCGCGCGCCAGCGCCACGCGCTGCTGCTGACCGCCACTGAGCTGGTTGGGGCGACGATCGGCATAGGCCTGCATGCGCACCATCTCAAGCGCCTGCATCACGCGGGTGCGCTGCTCGGCAGCGGGCACCTTGCGCACCTGCAGACCGAACGCCACGTTCTCGAACACGCTCATGTGCGGCCACAGGGCGTAGCTCTGGAACACCATGCCGGCATCGCGCTTCTCGGCTGGCAGATGCGTCACGTTGCGGTCGCCGAACAGCACCTCGCCGCTGCTGGGCTCCTGGAAGCCGGCGATCATGCGAAGGATGGTGGTCTTGCCGCAGCCCGACGGCCCCAGCATGAAGAACATCGCGCCCGCGGGGATCTGCAGATCCACGTCGTTCACGGCGACCACGCCGCCGAACTCCCGCCTGAGCTTTCGAAGCACGATGGGCTGCACGATCGGGCGAGCATACCCCGCCACGCCACTACGGCTGCGGTGGTGCACCCACGCGCGTGCGAACACGCATGAGCCCCGGCACGGCGAGACGCAGATTGGTCTCCAGTCCGCTGCGCAGCGCGCGATCCACCTCGAATGCCGCGGCGCTGCTGTCCACCAGCAGCGTCAGCGTGCCCGAGCGGAAGGTCTCCACCACCGAGCAGCGCTGCAGCTCGGGCGGCGCGATGCGCACCCAGGCGTCGCTTGCGGCGCCGATGGTCTTCTCCAGTCGGCGCAGGTCGCGCGCGAAGCCGCTCACATCGGCCTTCACCTCGCGGCCGCGATCGGGTCGCGCACGCCAGGCGGCAAGCTGCTTGATGCGATCGGCGTCGTCGCTCACGGCGCCACCTTCGGCGCGAACATGCCCTCGGGCAGCGCGCGTGCCTTGCCTGCGCGGTCCAGGCACGCAAGCGTGGTGCTGCCGATGCACAGCAGTTCCTCACCGCGGAACAGCTCGTAGGTGTGCTCGATCTTCACGTGGCCCACATCGGCCAGCGTGGTGACCAGTCGCAGCACGTCGTCGTAGCGCGCGGGGCGCCGGTAGCTGACCTGCATGCGCACCACCGCCAGGAACACCCCCGCCTCCTCCATGTCGCGGTAGTTGCGGCCCGTGTCGCGCAGCAGCTCGGTGCGGCCCATCTCGAACCACACCGGATACACCGTGTGATGCACCACGCCCATCGGGTCGCATTCGCAGTAGCGCACGCGGATGTCGAGGCTGCCTTGCACGGCATCAGCGTAGCGGAAGCATGTACCCGGATCGACCGCCGATCAGGACGCGTGCAACGCCGCACGCCGGCGGCGGCGTTCAAGAAAGATGAACGCCGGCACGTTGATCATCAGCACCGCCATCAGCCAGCACAACGGTGCAGCCAGCGCGATCGGCAGCACGGGAAAGATCGCCACGGCCAGCATCGCGAAGGTGCCCACGCTGGTTGAGCCAAGGATCATGGGCCCCACCGCACCCGTGGGCACGCTGGGGCCCTGCGCGATCCATGTGGCCACCATCACCGTGGTGAAGATCACCGGGAATACGCTGGCCAATCCGCTGGCCACGGGCAAGCCCATGCGCGCCAGCACCAGCGCGAAACCGATCGCGAACGCGGCCGCCACGCCGCGCAGGGCGAGCACGGACACACGCACCGGATGACGACCGCGCGGCGCGGGGTGCGGCGCGCGATTGGCCAACACGCCAAGCACCAGACCTGCCACGCACGCAACACCACCCACCGCCAGCGCATGCATGGGAGTCGGGTGCACGGATCGCTGCAGCAGCATCACTGCCGCCGCCACGGCAAGCCACGCACCAAGCGCCACGGTGAGTGTGGCGGCCAACATGTGCGAACGCCCCTGCACATGTCGACCCACACGCGCCGGCACCACCCGCCACAGCACCAGATACGCCGCGTTCATCAGTGTGCCGATGGGCACGAACGCCATCGCGTTGATGAAATCATCGGGCTGCGTTCGGCGCCACCAGATGCCGATCGCGGCCGGCACGATGGTGGTTGGCACCGTGGAGATGATGCCGCCCACGCTGCCGCCAAGTCGTTCCACCAGAACGGTGGCCGTGATCGCCACGCCGCCCGCGAACAGCGAGGGAATGGCCACATCCGATGCCATGGTGAGCAGATCCTGCACGAGGCGATCGATCCTATCTGCACCGTGTTCACGGGCGTGACGCCTCGCGGCGATGCGATCACCTCAACGCGGCATGGCGCCCACCTCGCGCAGCGCCGCATGGCAATACCACTTCACGGCGTCGCTCATGGGTGGATGC
>RFQW01000137.1 GCA_009924765.1 Planctomycetota bacterium
GCGGTGGACGAGATCTGCCGCCAGCTGCGACTGCGCGACATGGGTGGCCTGGTGGTGTGCGATCTCATCGACATGCGCAGTCCGCGCCATCGTCGCGAGATCGAGGAGCGCTTCCAGACCAACATGCGCAAGGATCGCGCCAAGACCACCGTGGCGCGGGCTGCGCATGTCGATGAGATCGCACACCACCAGGCCGCCCATGTCGCGCAGGCGCAGCTGGCGGCAGATCTCGTCCACCGCTTCCTTGTTGGTCTCGAAGGCGTTGGTCTCGCTGTCGCGCGCGCTGCGGCTCTTGCCGCTGTTCACGTCGATGGCCACCAATGCCTCGGTCTGGTCGAACACCAGTGCGCCGCCCGATGGCAGCGGCACCATGCGCTGATAGATGTCGCTGATCTGCCGCTCGAGGTCGAAGGCGGTGAAGATGGGCGCGGGCTTGTCGTAGTACAGCACGCGCGGCGCATCCTTGGGGAACACCACGTCCAGGAATGCCGTCACGCGGGTCCACGCGCTCTCGCTGTCCACCACGATGTCGCTGATGGTGTCGTCCACCATCTCGCGCACGGTGCGGATGAGCACGTCGCTTTCGGTGTACAGCTCGCTCGGCGCGCCCACGCTCTCGATGCGCTTGCTCATGGCTTCCCACAGGCGCGTCAGGTAGGCGGCGTCGCGCTGCAGCTCGGTGCGGCTGCGATCGAAGCCCGCGGTGCGCAGGATGAAGCCGCAGCCATCCGGCAGCTCGAGCGAATCCAGGATGCGACGCATCTCGCGGCGCTGGGTCTCGTCCTCCACCTTGCGGCTGACGCCCACCTTGTCCATGTCGGGCATCATCACGAGCAGGCGGCCCGGGATGCTGAGGTAGCTGGTGACGGTGGGGCCCTTCGTGCCGATGCCCTGCTTGATCACCTGCACGAGCACTTCCTGGCCCTTCTTCAGGCACTCCTGGATGGGCGGACGCTCGCGACGCGGAATCTTGTGACCCACGCGCTCTGCCTTGTCGCCACCGGGGAAGTACTTCGGGTGCACGTCGCTGATGTGCAGGAAGCCGTTCTGGCCCTCGCCGAAGTCGATGAAGGCGGCCTGGATGGCGGCTTCCACGTTGGTGACGCGGCCCTTGTAGATGTTGCCCACGTTCGTGGCGCCGCTGGCGCGCTCGGCGAAGTAGTTCTCCAGACGACGGCCGCGCGCGAAAGCGATGCGGCACTCGTCGCCGGGGGCGTCGTTCACGATCATCACGGTGTCGCGCGCGCGCTTCTCGGTCTTGACGGGCTTGGCGGCCTTCGGTTCGGAGCCGTCGGCGGCGGTCTCGCCCTCGCCTTCGGCGGAGCCAGCGCTCTCCATCAGGAACTCGCTCACGCCGGTGTCCTCGTCGGCCTCATCGCGGATCGTGCTGGGCGCATCCAGGATCTCGCCCTCGCTCTCGGCATCGGCGGGGCCGCGCGCGGGCAGCGGGGGCTCCTCGGTGGGAGTCCACATCTGGCCGGCCGGCAGGTGCTCGTCGTGCGAGTCCTCGGCGCCGTCGGTTGCTTCGGCGGCCTCGGCAGGCTTGCCGGGCATCATGGGCTCCGGGGGCACGGCGCTTCCGCCGATGGGGTGCGGGATTGTTTCGTCGTTTGGGTTCGTGTCAGCCACGGGTGCTTCCTGCCGCCATGGGCGGCGCTCCGCGGCAGAACTCAGCGAATACGCGAACCACCCGGCCCGTGCAGGCACGGAACGCGTGGCGTCCCGGGTGTGCAGAGGTTGGATGCAGTTCGTGTCATTCGAAGCTGTTCCGCCGTGACTCGCGCATGCCGTGGGCCGCACCTCGCCGGATCGTTCCGGGGGCGGCCTCCGCATGCATGCGGAGCCGAGTTTCGATTCCCGCGTGGCTCAGGCCGCAGCCCAGCCTCCAAAGTTCGCGGGGTCCAGTTTCCGTAACTCGTCGCGCAGCGTCGTATGGATCTGCCGCTCCGAGTCGAACGAGCCAACCCGTCGGGCCAGTCGTTCGCAAAGTCCGATGTCCACGGTTCGCACCACGCGTTTCACCACGGGGATCTGCGCCGGGACCATGGAGAGTGTACGCAAACCCATGCCCAGCAGCAACATGGTGAACACGGGATCACCGGCGATTTCACCGCACAGACTGGCATCGATGCCGGCGTGACGGCCCGCCCGGATGACATTCTTCACCAATTGCAGCACGGCGGGGCTGGCGGCGGTGTACAGGCTGGCCACCCGCTCGTTGCCGCGGTCGACCGCCAGGGTGTACTGCACCAGGTCGTTGGTGCCGATCGAGAAGAAGTCGGCCTCGGCGGCGAAGGTGCGCGCCATCAGTGCGGCGCTGGGCACCTCGATCATGATGCCCACCTTGGGTCGGCGGTCGTGGGGGATGCCTTCCTCGTCCAGTTCCTCCATCACGTCGCGCAGGATCAGTCGCGCCTGACGCAGCTCCATGAGCGTGCTCACCAGCGGGAACATGAGATGCATGGGCCCGTGCGCGCTGGCACGCAGGATGGCGCGCAGCTGCGTCTTGAACATGGGCTGGTTCTGCAGGCTGAAGCGGATGCTGCGCAGGCCAAGGAACGGATTGCGCTCGGGCTCCTGCAGCGTGGCCTGCGTCCACTTGTCGGCGCCAAGGTCGAGCGTGCGGATGGTGCAGGGGCGACCATCGAGCAGTTCGATCGTCTTGCGGTACGCCTGGTACTGCGCCTCCTCATCGGGCGCGGTGTCGCTGGTGAGGAACAGGAACTCGGTGCGGTACAGGCCCACGCCGTCGCCGCCGTTGCGCAGCACCGCTTCCACTTCCTCGGGGAACTCGATGTTGCCCAGCAGCTGGATGCGCGTGCCATCGGTGGTGATGGCTTCCAGCGAGGCGTTCTCGGCCAGCGACACGCGCAGTTTCTTGGCCTTTTCGCCGCGCTGCAGGCACTCTTCGCGTGCGGCGGCATCGGGGCGCACGATCATCACGCCGGTGTCGCCGTCCACGATCACCTCGTCGCCGTCCTGCACGTCGATGGTGGCGCGCTGACAACCCACCACGGCTGGCAGACCCAGTGCGCGGAACACGATGGACACGTGACCGGTGAGACCGCCCGACTCGGTCACGAAGGCGAGCGCCTTGCCATGACCCACCGCCGCAGCCTGGCTTGGCGTAAGTTCGTGCGCGATGATGATGGCGGGTTCGGTGAGGTTGGCGAGGCGGTCCTCTTCTTCGCCCATCAGCTTGCCAAGCACGCGGCGCTGCAGGTCGATCAGGTCGTCCACCTTCTGCTCGAACACGTCGCTGCGCATGGCGCGGAACTGCTCGATCAGTCGACCGAACTGCTCGGTGACCGCTGCTTCGGCGTTCAGCCGCTGCGAGGCGATGACCGACAGGATGGGTTGCAGCAGCGTGGGGTCCTGCAGCAGGCCTTCGTGAAAGGCGAAGATCTTGGCGGTCTCGGCGCCCAGCTGGGATTCGGTGGTGCGGCGCAGCTCGCCAAGGTCGGCGATGGCCTGCGTGACCGCCTGGCGAAAGCGGGCCTGCTCGGCCTCCACCTTCTGCGGCGAAATGGTGCGTCGGGGGACGTGTGTTTCGGCTGCGCCGAGCAGCAGCGCCTTGCCAACCACGATGCCGGGGCTGGCAGCAATGCCTCTGATGACTTCCATCTGCGAATCCTCACTGGGCAAGACGCCCGGGAGGACGGGTGCGGGCCACGGAGGCCTGTCACCGGTCCGGCGGAGCGGAGCCGAGCGACCACTATAAAGGAAGGCTGGATCTGGGGATGGCGCATGGGAATGGTGGATTTGGCGGTTTTTTGGCTTCGGCATTGCCTGAAATGCCGGTCGCCACTAGACTCATTCTCATTCATCCGGATAGATGGATGAAGGCCGCGTGTGCCTTCGCCCACCAACCCCGAATACTGGAGCCACTCCGTGCAAGCCACTGCCACCCCGTCTGCCACCAAGAACAACCCGTTCCTCTCGAACGCCGTCCTCAACACCACCGACTTCCTGCCCTTCAAGGTGAAGGACCTGTCGCCCGAGACCGTGCGCTTTGGTCGCAAGGAGATCGAGCTGGCCGAGGTGGAGATGCCCGGCCTGATGGCGCTTCGCGCCGAGTACAAGGGCAAGAACCCGCTGAAGGGCGCCCGCATCATCGGCAGCCTGCACATGACCATCCAGACCGCGGTGCTGATCGAGACGCTGGTCGAGCTGGGCGCCGAGGTGCGCTGGTGCAGCTGCAACATCTTCAGCACGCAGGATCACGCGGCCGCGGCCGTGGCGGTTGGTCCCAAGGGCACACCGGAGAAGCCCGCGGGCATTCCCGTGTTCGCGTGGAAGGGCGAGACGCTGGATGAGTACTGGTGGTGCACCTGGCAGGCGCTGCACTTCAGCGACGGCAAGGGCCCGAACATGATCCTGGACGACGGTGGCGACGCCACGCTGCTGGTGCACAAGGGTCTGGCTTTCGAGAAGCAGGGCAGCGTGCCGACCGCGACCACCGAGGACAGCGAGGAGTACACGGTGATCCTGAACCTGCTCACCGCGCTGCAGAAGACGCACGCTGGCTACTGGACCAAGACCGCGCCGAACATCCAGGGCGTGACCGAGGAGACCACCACCGGCGTGCATCGTCTGTACCAGATGCAGGAGCTGGGCCAGCTGCTGTTCCCGGCGATCAACGTGAACGACGCCGTGACCAAGAGCAAGTTCGACAACCTGTATGGCTGCCGCCACTCGCTGGTGGACGGCATCATGCGCGCGACCGACGTGATGCTTGCCGGCAAGGTGGCCGTGGTGTTCGGCTACGGTGACGTGGGCAAGGGCAGCTGCCAGAGCCTGCGTGGCCAGGGCTGCCGCGTGAAGGTGACCGAGATCGACCCGATCTGCGCGCTGCAGGCGTGCATGGAGGGCTACGAGGTGGTCACGCTCGAGGACGTGATCAGCACCGCCGACATCTTCATCACCGCCACCGGCAACAAGGACATCATCCGCGCCGAGGACATGCTGAAGATGAAGCACAACGCCATCGTGGGCAACATCGGCCACTTCGACAACGAGATCGACATGGCCGGCCTGAAGAAGGTGGCGGGCGTGAAGTGCGTGAACATCAAGCCGCAGGTGGACGAGTGGAAGCTGCCCAACGGCAAGAGCATCATCATGCTGGCGGAAGGCCGCCTGCTGAACCTGGGCTGCGCCACCGGCCACCCCAGCTTCGTGATGAGCAGCAGCTTCACCAACCAGGTGATGGCGCAGCTGGAGATCTTCACCAACGGCAAGCGCTACGAGAAGAAGGTGTACACCCTGCCGAAGCACCTGGACGAGAAGGTGGCTCGAGTGGCTGAGCTGGCACAAGGTGTTTGCATCCTGCCCGGGGTCCTCAGCGGCGTTCAATTGAGTCCATTGGTCACGACTTCTCCAGCCGCCGGGCGACTCAAAAGCGAGCCAGTTGTGCCTGCATCTGCAATCTTGACCGGCCATGACGTGTCCTTGTTCGCTCAACCTTCTTTGGCTTTCGAGAGTACTGCTTCCGTCGCCGCGAGCGTGGTCAGGCCTGCGTGGAGCCCGTGAACCGAACCCGGAACCGGATGTCGGGGCCGCCGGCGT
>RFQW01000138.1 GCA_009924765.1 Planctomycetota bacterium
CCGCCACCCATCAGCGTGGCTTCGGCACCCGCACCATCCTCGTCCACCACCGCCATGCGAACCGGACCGAGCGCCAGCGTGTCGCCATCGGCCAGACGCTGCGTTGCGCCAGGCTCGAGCTTCCTGTCGTTCACGAAGGTGCCACCCGAACTGCCTGCGTCGCTCACGCTCCAGTGGCCACCGGCCCAAGTCAGATTGGCGTGCGCGCGGCTGACCTGCTTGTTGTCGATCACGATGTTGCAGGTTGTGGCGCGGCCCACGGTGATGGGGCCGGGCGCCATGAGCTCATGCTTCGCTTCCTGCCCGGACTGATCGGAGACGAGCCAGAACTTCGCCATGGGTGCAGGGTACTCCAGGCCTGTCAGGGACTTGCCGTCTTCGACGTGGACGCGCCGGTTTCGGCGACTGGCTGAGCAGGTGCCTGCAGGCGAAGGTCCTGTGCCGCGTTGGCCGTGCTGCCAGGGATGGCGGGCAGGCCAAGGATGGTGAGCGCCACGTTGCCGATCTCGCCGTTGCGGATGGGCGGCGGCGCGTCGGCGGCGAATCGCTCGCTTGGCGCGGGCTGGCGACGCGTGTCGCGGTTCAGCTGGTACAGGTCGAACGACTCCCCATCACGACCCAGCCACACCAGGAACGGAATGGTGAAGTTGATTGGTGCCTCGGCATCCACATGGCTGATGCGAGGCACGCCACCGCCATGATCCGCGGTGAGCACGATGGCCACCTTGCCACGCAGCGATGCGTCGGCTTCGATCGCCGCCAGCAGGCGCGCCAACACCCCATCGGCATCGGCCACGCCCTTTCGGTAGGCCGAACCATCGGTCAGATCCCAGCCGTTCGCATGACCCGCGAAGTCGGGCGTCGGCAGGTGCAGGAAGGCGACGCTGCGCTTGCCCTGCAAGGCTGCGTCATGAAGGAACGTGACCGTGTGGTCCGCCTGACTCATGGGGCCCGGGTCACACACGAACAGATCCAGCTTGTCGCGGCCGTTGTCGGGTGCAAGCGTGTCCGGCCCGCCCGCATCCTCGCCGTAGGTCT
The DNA here is from genome assembly GCA_009924765.1 of Planctomycetota bacterium. GTDB lineage: Bacteria > Planctomycetota > Phycisphaerae > Phycisphaerales > SM1A02 > SYAC01. Next base: position 1,039 of record RFQW01000138.1, read on the forward strand.
GCTCGAAAAGCACGAACTTCCACTTGCCGCAGATGAGTGCGGTGCTCAGGCCCTGATCGTGCGCCACATCGAACACGCTGCTCACGTAGCCGTCATTGCGCGCATGCAGCGTGCCGCCATGCTTGCGCGAAGGCGGATCGTCATTGGCGATCCATCCATGCCCGGCGTCGCCGGCGACGGTACGGCCAGTGATCATGTCGATGTGGTTCGGCAGCGTGACCGAGATCTGCGGGTCGCATCGTGCCTGAAGCGTGTGCGGACCTCGCGCCAGACGCGTCAAGGCCGGATAGCTGGCGGCGATCGGCGCGGCGATGCATTCGGGCCGCAGGCCATCCACGGACACCATCACCACATGCTCGATGCGCGACGGGGCTTCACCCACACCGATGGCGAGCAGCGCGAGCATGACGATGCAGAGAAGGCCTGAAACGCGGGAAGGCATGGAACAGGGAGCGTATGCACACCGGGCGGATCGACAAGCCCACGGCCTCCGATGCCTCGGGTGATTCCTGACGATCCGTCCGTGAATGCCGGAAAGTCCGCCAAGCAGGGCTGACGGGCAAGCAATCGGCGCAATCTCGACGATTCGGACGCGGTTGATTGGATCCGCCGCCCAATGCGCCTACATTGCAACGATGCAGATTCAGCGTGCGCCGCAAGGCCGGTCAAAGCGTTGGATGATGACCATCGGCATCACGGTTGCCACCAGCCTGATCACCTCGGCCTGGGCCATCGTTCCAGGCAAGGTGCTGTTCGATGCCACCAAGGCGGAGATGTGCGCCAACGCCGACTGGGTGATCGATGCGGACACCTACAACATCGGCACCGGCTCGACGGGTCTGATGGTGGTGGGCTCCGGCAGCGAGGCCAACCCCGGTCGCTACCCCACACCCGCCGCGAGTGGAATCACCGCATCGACTTCCGAGACCTACTGGAAGGGCGCGCTGTCGGCGTGGGCCGTGTCGCTGGTGAAGCTGGGCTTCTCGGTGGAGACGCTGCCCGTGACCGGTCGCATCACCTACGGTGACTCCACCAACGCGCAGGACCTGAGCAACTACGGCATCTACATCGTCACCGAGCCGAACATCAAGTTCACCACCGCGGAGAAGCAGGCCATCATCCGCTTCGTGGATGCGGGTGGCGGACTGTTCATGATCGCGGACCACAGTGGTGCGGATCGCAACAGCGACGGCTTTGATGCGGCCGAGGTGCTGAACGACCTGGTGAACACCAACGGCGTGGCCACCAACGTGTTCGGCATCACCTTCAATCTGAACGATGTGTCGGTGACCAGCAGTTATGTCGACACATTGACCACCGATCCGCTCATCCGCGGCGCCGCCGGAACGGTGACGCGCATGAAGTACAGCAATGGCGCCACGCTGGCCATCACGGGCAGCAACGTGCGCGGAGCCATCTTCCAGACCAGCGCCAAGTCCAACGGCTCGGCGATGGTGGCGTACGCCACCTACGGCGCCGGCAAGGTGGTGGCGTGCGGTGATTCGTCGCCATTCGATGACGGCACCGGCGACACCAACGACACGCTGTACACCGGCTGGTCGGGCGATGTGAGCGGTGATCACGGCAAGCTGGCGCTGAACGCGTGCCTGTGGCTGGATCCGGCGCTGCAGTGCCCGAGCGACCTGGACGGTGACGGCAAGGTGGGCAGCGCCGACATCGCGCTTTCGTTGCTCGACTTCGGCGCGTGCAGCGGATGCAGCAGCGACCTGGACGGCGACGGCAAGGTGGGCAACTCGGATGTGGCGCTGATCCTGCTCGACTTTGGCCCGTGCCCATAAGGCTGACGGTTCTCAACAGTTGATGTGTGGAAGGCGCCTTGCCAGTGGTGGCGGCTCTGTGGCGTGCTGCCGGCTTGCGCACGACCTGTGATCAAAAAGCACAACGGTGCCGGCGATTGCCGACACCGTTGGGTGGTGCAGTGGACCTGATCGGGCTCGAACCGACGACCTCTTCCATGCCATGGAAGCGCTCTCCCAATTGAGCTACAGGCCCAGCGAAGTGAAGTGATTCTTTGGTTGTGGCCAGCCCTTCGGGCGACTGGCGGGACGGCAAGTGTAGCGGCAACGGTTGCGGGTTCCTACCCCCTGCCCGCACGCGGCTGGCGGTGGTTCCGAACCCCCGTTTCCGGGCTCAGGGGGCCGACAGCGCCTCGGTGAGGGTGCCCTTCTGCACCACGCCCACCCACTTCTTCACCATCTGGCCGTTCTTGAACATCATCACCGTGGGAATGCTCTGGATGCCGTACTTCACGGCGATGCCCTGATGGTGATCCACGTTCACCTTGCCGACCTTGGCCTTGCCCACGGTCTCGGCGGCGATGGCGTCGATGGTGGGCGTGAGCATGCGGCATGGCATGCACCACTCGGCCCAGAAATCCACCAGCACCGGAACGGTGCTCTTCAGAACCTCGGACTCGAAGTTTGCGTCGGTGAACTCAAGGGTGCTGGCGCTGGCCATGGCGTGTGCCTCAGGTGAATCGATTGCGTTGGTGAACGGAACAACCCGTTCGTCGCGGAGGATGGATCCTAGCAACCCCGCATGCTGCGGAACACCGCGCGGATCTGCGCGTGCGGCGCCACGTCGTGCACGCGCAGGATGGCGGCCCCCGACTGCATGGCGGTGAGGCCAGCGGCCAGCGTAGCGGGCAGGCGCGTGGACGGATCGGCATCGCCGGTGGCCGCACCGAGGAAACTCTTGCGGCTCACCCCCACCAGCACCGGATGATCCATGGCGGTGATCTGGCGGAGGCGATGCAGCAGTTCGAAATTCTGCGCCACGGATTTGCCGAAGCCGAAGCCTGGATCAAGCACCACGCGCTGTGCGGGCACGCCAGCATCCATGGCCGCGCGTGCGCGCTGCGCCAGATGGGCGGCCACGTCGGTGACCACATCGGCGTAGCCGGGGGCCGTTTCGTACTGATGGCTGTACTGGTCCTTGTCTGGCGTGGTGAGGCGATGCATGAGCACCACCGATGCGGCGGTTCGCGAGACCAACGGCAACATGGCTGCATCTTCGGTTGCGCCACTCACGTCGTTCACCATCTGCGCGCCCGCCTGGATCGCCGCTTCGGCCACCGATGACAGCGTTGTGTCGACGCTGATGGGAACGGGCGAATGTGCGCGAATGCCCTGAATGACCGGCACCACGCGGCGAATCTGCTCGGCGGCGTCCACGCGCTGCGCGCCAGGGCGCGTGCTTTCGCCGCCCACATCGATGATGTCGGCCCCCTGCTGCACCATGGCCAGCGCGTGATCGACGGCCGCCTGCACATGCATGGTGCGGCCGCCGGCGTGGAACGAATCGGGCGTGCAGTTGAGGATGCCCATCAACAGCGGCCACCGTCGCGTGTCGTGCACGGCGAAGGGTGATGCCGATGGCTGCGTTGCGCTTGTGGGCGTCACGGTGCGGAAGCGGGCGCGGCGGAACCGTTCTTCGATGCACCGCGCTCGGGCTTGGGCGCGGGTTGGTCGGCGTCGTCATCGGCACCGATGGGCGACTGTGTCTGCAGCTTGTACAGCTCCACCAGCACGCCCATCACCGCGGTGGGCACCATGGTGGCGGTCTCCACGCGGCCGTTCTGCACTTCGAGTGACAGCGCGATGGGTTCGATGCCGGGCGGCGCATCGGGCAGTTCAACGCCCATGCCGGGGAAACTGCTTGCAGCCTGACGCACCACATTGAGCAGCGAGCCGATGCCCACATAGGCCACCACATCGGGATCGGGCGTGAGCCAGCCCTGCAGCGCCGTGATGACCGCATCCTTCTGAAGCGAGTCGCCGCCTTCAGCAACCTTGATGCCGCGCGCCAGCACGTCGGGGCGCTGACTGAAGGTGACCAGCATGCCGTCGGGGAACGACTTGGCGAAACCCATGGGGCCGCGCGGGCCGAACACCATCATGCGAGCCAGACGCTGCATGGGATTGTTGGCTGCACGGGCCTTGCGCTTGGGCGCGTCTGCGCCATCGGCGGCCGGTTTCTCGGTGACGGTGGCTTCGGTGATCGCGTAGGCGTCTGCGGTGGCGCCATCCTTCAGCACCTTGCCCGCTTCCCAGGTGACCTTGCGCTCGGTGGTGCCTTCCACGCCGGCAAGTCCCTGCATCCAGTCCCGCAGCAGTGTGCTGGCCTTGGCCGAGTCGGTGGTGCTCATCCACAGCATGGCTTCGTTCAGCAGACCGCCGCCGGCCAGGCCCAGCTTGCTTGGGTAGATGGCGAACTGCATGCCGGTGAGCAGGTTGCGGTTCTCGCGCACCCATGCCGGCAGTTCGGGCGCGCCCGGCACCAGCTTCAGCAGATCGATGAACGCGTCGGCACCACCAAGTCCCTGCATGTCTGCGGCACCGGCCACCACGAAGGCGCCCTTGGGCAGCCGCGTGAGTCGCGCGGGCGCGCCTCGCGTGCCGCCGCGCGCGGACTGGCCAAGCTCGCTGTTGGGATCCATCACCGCGTAGGTGCGCACAGACATGCCAAGCGGGTCCATGTCGATGGCGAACACGCCGTCGGTCAC
>RFQW01000139.1 GCA_009924765.1 Planctomycetota bacterium
CCGCGGCCAATCGCGAAAGGATCCTCCATGCGCACCATCCACACCGCCCTGCCACTGCTTCTGCTGCTTGCCTCAGCCGCTCATGCCGCCGATACAACCCAGCCGGCCGCCACAACACAGGCCAGCAGCCAGGAAGCCATCCCCGAAGCCGACCTGCGCTTTGCGCGCAACCTGTCGCATGCGTTCCGGCAGGTGGCACGCATGGTGCAGCCGAGCGTGGTGAGCATTCACACGGTGGAAGCGGCGCCCGCGACGACGCGCGGCGCATTCGTGATGCCGCGCGGACAGATGGGCCGAGGCGCAAGAGAGAACGCCATGCCTCAGCGCAAGGGTCTTGGCACCGGCTTCATCCTTCGCGATGACGGAACCATCGTGACCAACAACCATGTGGTGCGTGGCGCGCAGTCGATCCGTGTGCGTCTGAGCGATGGCCGCGAGTTCGATGCCAGCATCCTGGGCGCCGACCCCGAGACCGATGTGGCCGTGCTGCACATCGATGCCAAGGGTCTGCCGGCAGCCAAGCTGATGGAGAGCAAGGACATCGAGGTGGGTGATTGGGTGCTTGCGCTCGGCAGCCCCTTCGGACTCGAGCAGACCGTGACCGCCGGCATCATCAGCGCCAAGGGCCGCGACCATGTGGGACTGGCCACCTTCGAGAACTATCTGCAGACCGATGCGGCCATCAATCCGGGCAACAGCGGCGGCCCGCTGTGCTCGCTCGATGGCGCGGTCGTTGGCATGAACACCGCCATCGGCAGCGGAGGCGGTGGCGGCAACGATGGCGTGGGCTTCGCCATTCCCATGGAGATGGTGAAGCGCGCGGCCGATGCGCTGGTGCAGGATGGCCGTGTGCGCTACGGCTACATCGGCGTGCTGCTGCAGGATGTGCCCGGCATCGATGGCGCGGTGATCGGTGATGTGGTGGCGGGTGGCCCTGCCGACAAGGCAGGCCTGCAACCAGGCGACGTGATCGTGCAGGTGGATGGCGCGGCCACCACCAGTCGCGCGGCACTCACGCGCACCGTTGGCACGCGCGACCCCGGCACCATGGTGAAGGTGCATGCACTTCGCAATGGCGAGGATGTGCACGCCGAAGTGAAGCTGGCCGTGCGGCCCACCGCTGGCGTGGCCGTGCGTGATGAGCGCGGCGGCGTGCTGCCGCCGAATCGGTGAGGATCCGTCCGACCTGCGCACCGTGTCACGCGTGCGGAACGTGCAGCGCACTCAGCACGCCGACGGTGGGTGACTGCATGCTGCATGATGTGTGCACCCGCAGCAGCAGCCACACATACTCGGCCGCGGCACCAAGCAGCATCGCCATGGCGCCAACCTGCGCACCGGCCCACGAAGCGGTCATCACGCCGATGCAGATCACGGCGAACAGCGCGATGGTGGCCACCAAGATGCCTTCCGTGAGCGCGCCGGGTCGGTTCACGCGAATCAGGCGCGCCTGCGCGTAGGCGGTGGCGAACCCGATCAGCGGCAGCGGCAGCATCCACCACAGCGCGCGCATGGCCAGCGACTGGCCAGTGGCATCCAGTTTCAGCGCACCGCCAAGCATCGGCGCGCCAACCCACGGCAGCGCGCAGGCGAGCACCGGCACCATCAGCAGCAGGCCCATCCACCATGCAAACCGCTTCTGTCGTTGCAACTCGCCTGGCGCGTGACTGGATCGCTCCACGATGGGCAGGTACGCCTGCGCCGCGCACACCAGCAACTTCACGAAGCCGTACACCACGGGCCACACCGCCAGGCTCTCGAGCGGAAGGGCCGATCGCGACACGCCGATGATCACCAGCATCTCCCAGGTGGTGTCGATCAATGCGGTCACGGCAAGCGGCGCGTAGAACCACATGAGGTCGACCCACGGTTCAGGGCGTGCCTGCGCCTCCTGTGCTGGCGTGGCGCGATGCAGCCGACGCACCTGCCTGCAGCGAATCACCCCATACAGGCAGTGCGTGAAGGAGCCGCACAGCACCGCGCATGCAGCCACCACCGCGCCGGGTGCTTGCACACGACCCGTCTGCACGAGATACCCACCCACCGTCATGGCCGATGCGCACACGCCAACACGAAGCGCGGTGCCGATTCCGATCCAGCCTTCGTGCGTGTACTGCACCAGCACGCCCTGAAAGAACCATCGCACCGCGTTCATGAGCACCACGGGCAGCAGCACCTGCAGCGCCAGGCGCGCCTCGGGCACCGTGGTGTCAGGCACGCGCATCACGTTGGCCGCAAGCATGTCGAACAGCGGCGTGAACGCCACCACGCTCAACGCGCCGGCGAGCAGCATGGCCACCATCACCGAGAAGCGCAGCATGCGCGCGAACGCGCCGCCGTGCATGCCCTTCACGGTGCCCAGGCTCGTCAGCATGTACGAAGGCGACTCCGCCACCACCGCCAGCGGATAGGCCAGGCTGCCGAACGCCAGCATCTGCATGGATGCATCGGGCAGGCGAGCGATCAGCAGCGCGGCCAGCGGCAATTCGAGCTGCATGCACACGCCCGCGGTGCCAAGTCGCAGCCACGGTGCCAGCAATGGCGTGGGTCGTGAGGTGCCGGCGGCTTGCGGTGCGTGCACCGATGAATCGTAACGGCGCGCGCGGTGGAATCAGCGTCGCGAGGCGCGCTTGCCGGCGGGTGCGGGCAACACCTGCACACCTTCACGCGCGGCGGCGGCGCGCAGCGCGTCGTCCAGCGTGAGCAGCGGGCAGTTGTGGTGACGCGCGATGTCCAGGTACGCGGCGCGATACGCGCTCACGCCGTGCCGCACGCACAGGGCCGACAGCGACGCGGCCCGATCCCGGGATGCATGCTGCTCGAACACCCATGGAAAGCCGGCGCACTGTTCACGCGCGCGCTCGGCGGCATCGTCGTCCAGCCGACCGCTGCGCTGCGCCTGCGCGATCACGTTCGCCAGTTCGTACGCAAGCAGGCCGGGGGCCAGCATGGCATCGTGCGCAAGCATCTGCTCAAGCACCGCGTCACCCTGCGGCTCGCGCAACAGGAACGCGGCAAAGGCGGTGGCATCGACCACGATCACTGCAGGCCCTCCCGGGCAAGGCGCATGATTTCGGAGAAGTCGTCGGCGCTGGTGGGCTGGGCTGTGGCCAGATACTCGCGGGCCGCCTGACGCCAGTCGGCCGTGGGGGTGCCGGTCAGTTCCTGGTAGCGGCGGTCACCCATGATCACCGCCACCCGCTCGCCGCGACGCATCACAACGATCTCATCGCCCTTCTGCGCCATGCGCAGCAGTTCGGCAAGTCGGGTCTTGGCTTCGAAGGAACCAACCTCGCGAATCATGTCAACCAGTTTACTGGTTGAACCTGTCGTATGTCCATTATGTCCATGCATATCAAAGGCTTTTGCATGCGGATCTGAAATCCTGCGGCGCAGCAATCGGCACGCGCAGCAAAACCCCCTTCCTCTCTATGCTCGCCCGATGCCCCCTGCCACCTGGCGCAGCGACCTGTCCGTGCCCACGCGCCACAGCGTGTGGTGGGTGGCCGACGCCCTGCACGGCGACGGGGCCTGCTGGAGCGAGGCACTGGCGGGGCTTGAGGGCAGTTGCGTGGCCTTCATCGACAGCGGCGTGTTGGCCGCCTGGCCCGGCCTGGCCGAGCGCCTGCACGCGGTGGTGAAACAGACTGCCCCGCACCTGACCCTGTGCGCCGTGGACACCATGCCCGGCGGCGAACCCTGCAAGGATGGCCTGCACCACGCCGAGCGCGTGGCGCGCGCATGCTTTGACCATGGCGTGAGCCGGCGCGGCTGCGTGATCGCCATCGGCGGCGGCGCTGTGCTGGATGCGGCGGGCTTTGGCGCCAGCATGGCCCATCGCGGCGTGCCGCTGGTGCGCGTGCCCACCACCACGCTCGCCCAGGATGACAGCGCCATGGGCGTGAAGTCGGGCGTGAACGCCTTCAACCAGAAGAACGCGCTGGGTGCCTTCGGCGCGGCCCACGCCGTGATCTGCTGTGAGCGCCTGCTCACCACACTTCCACTTGAGCATTGGCTCGGCGGATTCAGCGAGGCGGTGAAGATCGCGCTGCTGAAGGACCCCGACATGCTGGCGCAACTCGAGCGCACCGCGCCAGCCATTCGCGCGCGCGACATGCATGCCGCACAGCCAATGATCCGGCGCAGTGCCGAGCTGCATCGCGAACACATCCTGCGTGGCGGCGATCCCTTTGAACAAGGCTCGGCGCGGCCGCTCGATCACGGCCACTGGGCCGCGCATCGACTTGAAGCGATGAGTGCATGGCAGGTGCCGCATGGGCAGGCGGTGGCGATCGGCATCGCGCTTGATGCGTGCATCGCCACTGAGATGGGCATGCTTGAGCCCGCCATCCGCGAGCGCATCCTGCATCTGCTGCATGCGCTCGGACTGCCCACCAACCACTCGCTGTTGCAGCCGGTCGATCGCTTGCTGGCAGGACTGGAGCAGTTCCGGCAGCACCTCGGCGGAAGGCTGGCGATCCCGCTGATCACGCGGCCCGGTTCGTTTCAGGAAACCCACCAGATGCCCGCGAACGCCGTGACGGCGGCCGTGTCGGTGCTGGCGCGGCACGCGGTCTGATCCCAGCCCCGTTCCTGGCTGAATTTCGCCGGCTCACACCCAAAAACTCGGCGCCTTTTGTTTGCTCGCAGGCGCGTCCGCGGTAGGTTGTGGTCTCGGCCCTCCGCGGCCGCGAAGCACACACCGTCACCGGAGATTTCATGCGCCACCTGCTCTCGATCGTCGCCTCGCTCGCCTGCCTGACTGCCTCGCATGCCATGCCGGGCGATGCCGAGACCGACGCCTTGCCGCGCATGATGACCGGGGCCGAAATCGACTGGGCGGCCAAGAACCCAACGGCCGCCTTCAAGGCGCTCACCGCGCCGCCCACCGGCCCACTGGTGGCGACGACCGAATACAGCGCCTCGCAGGCGATCCTGTTCGGCTACTCGGGCAGCAACGGCTGGAAGAACATCATCGCGCAGATGGCCAAGTACATCACGGTGGACGCGCAGACCGAGGTGTGGGTGATCGTCACCAGCTCGGGACAGCAGACCGAGATGACGAACCGGTTCACCACCTATGGGGCCAACATGTCCAAGGTGCGCGCGTTCGTCGCACCGCTGAACAGCATCTGGGCGCGCGACTACGGTCCGCGCTTCATCCATGAGGGTGGCTGCCGCGTGATCGTGGACAGCAGCTACTACAGCAGCCGTCCCAGTGATGACGCCGTGCCTTCGTTCCTGGCTGGCGCGCTGAAGATGCCCTACTACGCCACCGACCTTCTGCACTCGGGCGGCAACTACCACATGGCCGATGGCGGAACCGGCTACTGCACGCGGCTGGTGGTGAACGACAACCCCAGCAAGACCGAGACGCAGATCAGGGACATCTTCAAGTTCTACTACGGCCTGCTCACGCAGATCTGGACACAGTTCCCCTTCAGCGTGGATGGCACGGGTCATGTGGACATGTGGTTCATCCCGGTGGCGGCGAAGAGCGTGATCATCAGCGACTGGCC
>RFQW01000140.1 GCA_009924765.1 Planctomycetota bacterium
ACCTTCATCTTCACGTTGCCGCCTGCAGCGACCACGTCGCTCGTCTTCAGCGTGAAGCGGCCGATCAGGATCATGGAATCGGAGAACGTGGCCACGTTGGTTTCCCAGCCCGCGTCGAGCGGATTCGCCTGGTACACGCCCGCACCAACGAATCGTGCTGGTGTCAGCGAATCCGATCCACCCGTCACCGCGGCGACGCCGGCGGCATTGGCTGCCGTGGCATTCAGGAAGAAGGTGTCCGCCGTGACATTGGCGGAATTGCCTGCGCCCTGCGTTCGCGCGCCAGGTCAGGAACGAATCCCAGGTGCTGTTGCCATTGGCATTGCCCGGCAGCCAGCTCGTGTTCAGATGCTGGAATGGAAGGCTGGCGCTGTTCTCGTAACGGGCGGTCTTGTCCACGCCACCCGTCGCGGTGTCGGTGGTCGACTGACCGAAGACAGCCACCACGCGCTCGCCGGCCGTGCCAGTGCCAACGGCCGATCCCCACTTGATGTACACGTCGATCACGGAGTACTTCGTGCCCGACACATCCACGATGTATCCATTGCCGAACAGGCCGCGCGCACCGGCTGCAACGAATTGCGATTGTGGAAGCGGCAGTTCAGACACAAGCTCGTCCATGGGCGCTTCTTCGCCGAGCAGGAACAAGCCCATATCTGCGCCATCGATGACACCGTCATGGTTCAAATCGGAGATCTGCGTTCGCGCGATCTCGGCTGCATCGGCAGCGCTGTTGTGAACCGCCAACGCACTGGCCGACAGGGTGGCCAACGCAACGCACATGAGACCATATCGCATGGAATACTTTCTCCGGATCTGTCAGGTTTCGCTTCTTCTACTGCCCCGGATACCACCCGGGAGTGAACAGTTTGAATCGAGTCGCCCCTGAATCCGTGTCAGCGTAACGCGGCCCCGTGGGGGCAATCAATACCCCTCCCCCTCACCATTTCTGCCGAATTCGGTCGTTTGGGGGCCGAACCCCGCCCTTCGCCTACGCTGCGCAGCCCATGGCTTCCATCGGCAAGCGCAACCTGCTCTCCATCACGCGCCAGACGCAGTCCGGCGTGTATCTGGATGGCGGGCCGCTTGGCGAGATCCTGCTGCCGGGCAAGTACGTGCCGCGCAACGCGAAACCGGGCGTGCAGGTGGACGTGTTCCTGTACCGCGACTCCGAGGATCGACTGGTCGCCACCACCGAAACGCCGCACGCCATGGTGGGCGAGTTCGCCAACCTGCGCGTGACCGACATCCATCAGCAGGCAGGCGCGTTTCTTGATTGGGGACTGCCGAAGGACCTGCTGCTGCCCTACCGCGAGCAGGGTGGACCGCTGCGCCTGGGGCAGATGGTGGTCGTGGTGGTGTGCATCGATCCCAACACCGACCGCATCATGGCGAGCGCGCAGCTGACGAAGCACTTCAGTCGCACGCCGCCCGCGTATCCGCCCAACGAGAAGGTGAACGTACTCATCTGCGGCAAGACGCCGCTGGGCTGGAACGCCATCATCAACAACGCGCACCGCGGCCTGCTGTATGAAAGCGACGTGGCCACGCCGGTGATGGTGGGCGATCGCATGGATGCCTTCGTGCGTCAGGTGCGGCCCGACGGCAAGATCGACCTGGCTCTCGACGCCGCGGGCTACGCGCGCGTGGGCCCGCTGACCGAGCAGATCCTGCAGGCGCTGGAAGCCGAGGGCGGCAAGCTGATGCTGGACGACGACAGCGACCCCGAGGACATCCGCGACCGCTTCGGCGTGAGCAAGAAGGCCTACAAGCAGGCGCTCGGCAAGCTGCTTCGCGAGCGACGCATCGAGTTCATGAAGCCGGGCGTGAAGCTGGTGCGTGGCGTGAAGGCGTAGGGTCGGGGCTCACGAACACGAACCAAAGTTGAGCAGCAGCAAGGACACGTCACCCGTATTCACCGTGCCGTTCATGTCCTGGTCAGGCTGGATGAAATCGGGGTCGGTTTCGCTGCCGAAGAACAGGAGCGCCAGCGAGATATCGGCTGTATCAGCGATGCCGTTCCCGTCCACATCGCCAACACAATCGCAAATCGCGTTGCCGCCGTCATCGAAGAGCGCCCACAGGTTCTCGCGGCCCGCGTCCGCCGAGGTGTTCGAGCAGAGCGTGTTGCCCACGAGCACCACGTTCGGAAGTTGCCCAGGAATGGGGGTCGAGTACAGGCCCCCACCATGGCCAGAAGCGGTGTTGCTAGTGACCACGCAGCCACTCACCGTGGGCCGACCACCGTCGAGCCACAGGCCACCGCCCGTGCCTGCGGCATTCGTGCTGAAGGTGCACCCGTCGATCACCGACTGACTGTTGATCGCGGCGAGACCGCCGCCGGCTTCCGCCGAGTTCGAGACGAACGCGCAGTCGCGGATCGTGGGGCTAGCGTTCCGCACGAACATGCCACCGCCGACGCGCTGGCCGTTCACGAGCGAGCCCGCGGTGCCGTTGCGGATGGTGAAGCCCTGCAGCAGCGTGGCCGAGCTCTCACCCGTCACCGCGCGAACCACCGAGGTGGTCTTGCCTGTGCCATCGATGATCGTGTCTGCGCGAGCTCCGGTGGCCTTGATCGTTATCAATTTGCCCCGAAAGTCGATCGTCTCGCGGTAGGTGCCTGCCGACACCTCGATGGTGCCCTGTATCGCGCTTAAAGCATCGATCGCATCCTGGATTCTGGCGAAATCAGAGGGCACCCGAAGCACGGGGCCGCAGTCCTCTGCGTTGCCCCCCGCGTCAACCAGTCCGGCACCCCAATTGGGCTGCGTCGGCGAGTTGCCGCAGAATGCCGTGCCCGTGATGCGAATGTTCCCCCCCTGTGTTCCATCCGCACCGAAGAGCGATGATGCGGAGCAATTGCGCACGAGACCGGACTCGAAGGTGAGCCTGCTGCGCGACTGGGTCATGAGCACACTCGGCGCCCCCGGCGTCGTTGCGACGCGGCACGCGAGGAACTTCACGCCGCTTGCGACAACCGTATCCCAGCCATGAATCAACGAGATCGCAGGCTGCGCGATGTCGTGAAAGACGCAACTGTCGAGCCGAACCTGCACGGCGTTCGCCCCCGACCCGTAGTTGTAGATCCGCGCACCGAACCCGCCCCCGCCTGCACCAGTGAATTCGCAGGACTCCATGGTGACCACCGTGCCTGCCGGTCCGACCGCGAAGAGGTCGCTGCCCTGCCCCGACATGTTGCTGGAGAAGTGGCCACGAAGAACCGACACGGACCCGCCACGCACAAGCAGCGCGCCGCCATCCCCGCCATTGCTCGCGATCGTTCGGCATCGCTGCCATGTGCAATCGATGAAGGCGGGTGATCCCGATACCACGTCCACCGCGCCGCCCCACGAACCCTCGGACCGGGCGACGCCAATTCCAGTGAAGGAGCAGTTCTCAAACTTCGGGGACGACGCGGACACCATCACACCACCGCGCGTCACGCCTGCATCCCCATCCCCATGGAAGCGGATGCCGCGCAAGACGCATCCACTCGCCTCACCGCTGACGCACCGCACGGACCGCTGCAGCACCGGCGCATCCCAGTCGAAACCCTGCAAGTCGTCGGCCGGCTCGATCGCCACGTTTCGGCCGCGCATGTCGACGGACTCAACGTACGTGCCCGGGGCCACCCGAATCACGTCGCCATCCTGCGACGCATCGACAGCGGCCTGGATTGTGGCGTACTCGGCTGGAACATGAAGGTCGAGATTCGCACGCTCGCGCACCAATGCAACGACATGCGAGTCGCTCGCCGCGATCGAAAGCACCGGTGGCAGCCCGGAGGGAACCGCGCACTGGCCGCTCGCGTTGCTACCCCACATGCTGAGCGAGCCGTCGGCCCGAACGACCCCCGTGAAATCACCGCCCGCGAACACCGCAACGGCTCCGGAGAGTCCTGCGGGAACATTGCATTGCCCCGAGGAGTTCTTGCCCCAGCAGACCACCGTGCCATCCGCGCACAGAGCCGCCGAGTGGCCGCCCCCGGAATCCTGCCCAGCCGCGATACCGATCACGTTGAGAAGCCCCGAAGGAACATTGCATTGGCCATAGTTGTTGCGACCCCACGCCACGACTGTGCGCGACTGCGTGATCGCCATCTTGTGCCAGATACCTGACGTCACCGCTCGCGCAGGCTGCACCGAAGAAGGCACATTTCGCTCACCCCAGTCATTGGAAGCCCACGCGATGACGGTGCCATCCACGAGCAGCGCGGCGTTGTGATCGCCGCCTGCGGCGATCGCGACCGCCTTGAAGCTTGCGTCCGGGCTCGCATTCTGACCATAGTTGCCGCGACCCCAAGCACGAATTGTCTGGTTGACGCGCAGGGCGAGTGAGTGTCCGCCGCCACCTGAAATGGCCGTGCACGCGCCGAGATCCGCTGGGGCGCTTGACTGGCCCCAGGTATTGTCGCCCCAGCAGACAACCTGACCGGTCGATGCCTGGATCGCCATGGAGTGGTACGAGCCAGCGGCAACCGCCGCACACTGACCGAGCCCGCTCGGAACACTGCACTGACCCGAACCGTTGGCGCCCCACGCACGGACCGTATCAGCACTCGCTGACGACGCCCCAACCACGATAACGATCACGGAGCACCAAATTGTTCGGACAAATTTCATGACGACCTCTTTTCGGATGAGTCATTCACACCGCCCAAAATTCAGCAGCAGCAGCGCGATGTCGCCGGTGTCCACGACTCCGTTCATATCCTGATCCGGCTGGATGTAGTCGGGATCCGTCACGTCACCAACGAAGAGCAGCGCGAAGCCGATGTCGCCGGTGTTCACGCTTCCGTTTCCATCAATGTCACTGAAGCAGTCGCAGATGGCGTTGCCACCGTCCTCGAACAGAGCCCATGTGTTTTCCCGCTTGCTGATCAAGCTGGTGTTGCCACAAATGGTGTTGTTGACCAGCGTCGCGTTGGGCTGCGGTGCCGTCGCGGACACGGGCGCATACAGGCCCCCACCGCGGCCCTGCGCCGTGTTGCCCTGAATGGCGCAGTTGCTGACCAGCGGCTTCTGCGCCACGCCGTTTACCGGAGCAATCGAAACACCACCACCCTCGCTCACGCTGGTGCGGTTGCCAGTGATAGTGCAACCGTCGACCGTGGGGAATCCGCCCGTCGTGTGCTGCACCAGATGCAGGCCACCACCCCGATTGGTGCTCAGATTGTCGGAAATGGTGCAGCCGCGAACGACCGGGCTACCCGCAAAAAACTGCACACCACCGCCGTCGGTACTAGCCGCGTTCTGACTGAATGTGCAGTTCTCTACCAACGAATCGCTGTACAGGCCGTAGATCCCACCACCGTACCCCGCCGCGTTATTCACGAAGGCGCAGTCACGGATCGTTGGGCTTGCGTGGTCGATGAACATGCCGCCACCGAGGCGATAGGTGTTCACGGGCGAGCCGATCGGCCCATTGCGGATGGTGAATCCCTGCAGCACCGTGGCTGAGGTCTCACCCGTCACCGCGCGAACCACCGAGGTGGTCTTGCC
>RFQW01000015.1 GCA_009924765.1 Planctomycetota bacterium
TGAACTACGACGCTCGCCCCACCGGCGTGACGATCGGTCAGGCCAACGAGGCCGACAACGCGACCACGATCAACGACACGTGGCAGACCATCTCCGGTTTCCGCTGCAACCGCGGCGCGGTGTCACAGGCGGACTGCGATGGCAACGCCAGCGTGGACGCGCTGGACGTCGCCTTCGGCCTTGGCAGCGACTGCGACGGCGACGGTGCTTTGGATGACTGCGGATTCAACGCGGCGCAGCCCTGCACCACCAACGCGGCCCGCGCCTTCTGCCCCGCGGGCATCGTGAGCAGCAGGCGAAACCCGGCGCCGGCGGCCAGCGACTACTTCGGGCAGTCGGTCGGCTGTTCGGCCACAGTGGCCGCCGTGGGCGCGCCAGGCGACGATGATCGTGGAAGTTTCGCCGGAAAGGTCGCGATCTACGAGCGAACCGGTGAAGTGTGGGCCTACGCAGGCACGGTGTACGCACCTGATGCCGCAGCCAGCGCGCAGTTCGGTGCATCGGTGGCCGTGGATCGTGATCTGGTGCTGGTCGGCGCTTCCGCGGCCAATGCCGGAGGCATTCCGACGGGCCGTGTGTACGTATTCGCGCGCACACCCGGTGGCTGGAGCGTGGTGCAGACCATCGAGTGTCCCATGCCGACCTACGGTGATCTGTTCGGCGACAAGATGGTGGTGCGGGACGGCCTGTTGCTGGTCGGTTCGCGCGGCAATCGAGCGAATGCGCTGGTATCCGCCGGCGCCGCGTTCGTGTTCGAGCGCGCCGGCGATGCATTCACGTTCCGACAACGCCTCACGGCACCCACGCCGCAGACGCAGGCGCTGTTCGGCCTCGCGGTCGCCACGGATGGTGCGCGCATCGTGGTCGCGACGCCATACGAAACGACCGGCAACATCATGACGGGTGCCGCGTACGTGTACACGCGCGTCGACGGTGCATGGACGCTCGAGACCCGCCTGCAGGGATCCAACACATCCAGCCGCTTCGGCAGTGCCGTGACGATCGACGGTGACCGTGTTGTCGTGGGCGCCCCGGGCGACACGTACGCCGGCTACGAGGCGGGTGCGGTGTATAGCTACCGATTCGCCGGTTCGTGGTACCCCACCACGGTGTTGCGGCCAAGCATGAACAGCGACCGCACGCGCCTTGGAAACGGCGTGGCGCTGTCGGGTTCGCGACTGCTCGCTTCCACCAAGCCGGACCAGAGCGCCACGGGCGTGACCACGCTGTTCCTGGAACAGGGCGTGGACTGGATCCGTCAGTCCACCCAGTATTCCGGCAACGCGCTCTTCATGCAGCGCGACTTCGGCATGGTGGGCGCGCCCTACAGCGACGAGCTGGCGGTGGATTCGGGCGCTGCGCGCATCATCATGTGGGCAAGCGACTGCAACGGAAACGGCATTCCGGATCGCTGCGACATCGATCTGGGGGCGGCCTCGGATGCGAACGGCAACGGCGTGCCCGATGCGTGCGGCGAGGCGATCTACGACCTCGATGGCAACGGTTTCGTGGACTTCGGCGACGTGTCGCTGGTCCTGCTGAACATGGGTGCATGCCCGGCTCCATGCCCCTACGACCTTTCGGGCGACGGCTGGGTGGACTCGGGCGACCTCTCGTTGTTGTTGCTGCAATTCGGATAAAACGCGCGCATGCTCGAACTGCCGCTGCTCGTCGCCATCCTGGCCATCACCCCCGACGACGAGAAGGAACCGCCGCACGACCCCGAAGGCATCACGCTGCCCGACGGCTTCAAGTGGGACGAGTGGGCGCGCGAACCGCTGGTGCCCGATCCAGTCGCGTTCACGGTGCTGCCCGATGGTTCGCTGTTCGTGTGCGAGAGCGAGCGGCAGGATCGCGGCGTGGAGGACAACCGCTACTCGCCCTACTGGCTGCTGGATGACCTGGCGTGCACCAGCATCGAGCAGCGACTGGCCATCTACGAGAAGTGGAAGGACAAGAAGGAAGGCGGCATGGCGTGGTTCAGCAAGTACGCCGATCGTGTGCGTCGCCTGCGTGACACCGATGGCAACGGCAAGGCCGACCAGAGCACCAATTTCTCCGGCGACCTGCGCGAGCCGCTCGATGGCACCGCGGCGGGCGCGTTGCAGGTGGGCGATGCGCTGTGGGTGACGTGCATCCCGAACGTGTGGCGCTTCATCGACCGCGACGGTGACGGTGTGGCCGAGGTGCGCGAGAAGCTGTTCACCGGCTTCGGCGTGAAGACCAGCCTGCGCGGACACGACATGCACGGCCTGGTGCAGGGACCCGATGGTCGCATCTACTGGTCGATCGGCGATCGCGGCTACAACGTGAAGACGAAGGAAGGCAAGGTGCTTGCGGCGTCGAACACCGGTGCCGTGTTCCGCTGCGAACCGGATGGATCCAATCTCGAGGTGTTCTACGAAGGCCTGCGCAATCCGCAGGAGATCGCCTTCAACGATGCCGGTGATCTGTTCACCGTGGACAACAACTCGGACGCCGGCGACAAGGCGCGCGTGTGCTATCTGCCCGACGGCGGCGAGACGGGCTGGGAGATGCCGTACCAGACCCTTGAAGCCGCGAACAAGCGTGGCCCGTGGGAACAGGAACATCTGTGGTTCACGTTCGACCCCGCCGACACGCTGCAGGCCGCGTGGCTCACGCCGCCGGTCGCGCATCTCACCAGTGGTCCGTCCGGCTTCGCCGCGTATCCAGGCACGGGGTTCCCTGCCGAGTTCAACGGCACCTTCCTGATCACCGACTTCCTTGGTGGCGACGCGTACAGCCAGGTGTGGCGATTCGGCGTGAAGCCCGCCGGTGCCGGCTACGAGATGGTGAATCCCGAGATCTTCATCAAGGATGTGCTGCCCACCGACGTGGAGTTCGCGCCCGATGGTCGCCTGTACGTCAGCGACTGGTGGAACGGCTGGCAGAGCGACGGCAAGGGACGCATCTATCGCGTGTGGCATCCGGAGTCCATGGCCAAGCCCGCGGCGCAGCAGGTTGTGCAGGTGCTGAAGCAGGGGTTCCGCGATCGAACCACCAGCGAGCTGGTGGCGCTGCTGGATCATGACGACCGCCGCTTGCGACAGGGCGCCCACCTGGAACTGGCCGAGCGTGGCAGCGCGGCGCTGACCGCGTTGAACGCTGTGCTGGATGGAGCGGACAGCTCGGAGCGCGCGCGACTGCATGCACTGTGGGCGATGCAGATCATCGCGCGACGACAGGCGGGCAAGCCCGCTGGCACGGCGGCATGCAAGGCGCTGATCGCCATGTGCGGCAGCAGCGACGACGAGATGCGCGCCCAGGCGGCCCGTGCACTGGGCGACGCCACATGCCCCGGCGCGGCGGAAGCGGTGCGACCATTGGCCACCGAGGAATCCGCGCGCGTGCGCTCGATGGCCTGCAGCGCGCTCGGCAGACTGAAGGACGCGGAGGCGATCCCCGAACTCACCGCCATCCTGTGGGAAAACGAGAACCGCGATCCGTGGCTTCGCCACGCGGCCGCCACGGCGCTGGCACGCATCGGCGACTCCGCCAAGCTGCAGACGATGGCGGCGGACGGTTTCGCGCAGGTGCGACTGGGCGCGGCGCTGGCCATGCGACGCATGCGTGATCCGGCCATCGAGCGCCTGCTGTTCGATCCAGACACGGGCGTGGCGCTGGAAGCGGCGCGAGCCATCAACGACCTCGACATCAACGCCGCCATGCCCGGCCTGGCGGCGCTCGGCGATCGGTTCACCGACGCGGCGTCGAACGCGGATGTGGGCGGCTTCACGGCCGACAACCCACGCACACTGCCGTTGCTGCGACGCGTGATCGCCGCCAATCGGCGCGTGTCCGATCCGGCCGCCGTGGCGCGACTGGCGGAACTCGCGCGCAGTTCGCGCATTCCTCCGGCGGCTCGACTGCTTGCCATGGAGGCACTGGCGGAATGGGCGGCACCCGGTCCACGCGAGCCGGTGCAGGGCCATGTGATCTTCATCGATCCGGCCTCGCGCGATCAGGCTGCGTGGAAGCGCACGCTCACCAATCGCCTTCCAGCGCTGGTGACCAACGCGCCCGACGAGGCCGTGCGCGACAAGGCGCGCGAGCTGGCCGCGAAGGCCGGCATCGCGCTCGACTCCGCTGCGGCGCTGCGAACCGCGCTCGACGCAAAGGCGGATTCCTCCGAGCGCATCGCCTGCCTGAAGCAGCTGGAACAGGAAGGCGGCGCGCCGCTCGACCAGGCGGTGCGGGCGGCGCTTGCATCCAGTGATCCAGCCTTGCGTGCAGCGGCGCGTGACGCACTCGCGCGACGCGATCCGGCCGCCGCGCTGCCGTTGCTCCGCGCGGCGTTGAACGAAGGATCGGTTCCCGAGCGTCAGGCCGCCATCCGCTCGCTTGCCTCGATCCAGTCACCCGAAGCCGACACAGAGCTGGCGACGCTCGCGACATCGCTGCTCGACGGTTCGCTTGCACCGGCGCTGCAGCTCGATGTCTCCGAGGCCTATCTGTCGCGCGCTTCCAAGGAGAACCCGGTCGCCGCATGGAAGGCTGCGCAGTCGTCGACCGACCCGCTGGCGCCATTCATGATCTGCCTTGAGGGTGGAGATGCCGAACGCGGCCGTCGCGTGCTGAACGGACACGCAGGCGCGCAATGCCTGCGGTGCCACGCGCTCGCGGGCGGCGGCGGTCACGCCGCACCATCGCTCGAAGGCGTCGCGCGCCGCTACGACCGCAAGGGGCTGCTGGAAAGCCTCATCGTTCCCAACGCGAAGATCGCGCCGGGCTTCGGGCCCACCAGCGCCATGCCCACCATGAGCGTGCTGCTCACGCCGCGCGAGATCCGTGATGTGGTCGCGTACCTCTCCACGCTGCAATGATGCGCGCCGCGGCGAGCGGCGGCGTGATCACTGACCGCGATGAAAGGTGAAGGTCAGCGTGCGCGTGGCATCGGCGCCGGCCTTCGGCGCAAGCTGGATCTGGAAGGTCTCGGGCCCCGCGAAGTACGCCTTGCCGTTCAGGCTCCAGCCCGGACGCCCATCGCTCCACGCGATGCCCGCCGCCATCGCGCCATCCGGACCGATCTTTCCCTTCAGCGTGGCGCTCACTGGCTGGTTCCACTCGGCGGTGTTGAACGCATCGTCCACCAGCTGCCCGCTCACGGTGCCGTCCGCGGCGATGCTGGCGACGCCGGAACCGTAGTCCGGACCACCGTCGTACCAGTTCACGATCCAGTTGCCGGTCCACTGCTTCTGGAAATCCGGCTGCACCGTCTTCGCGGGTTCGCCGAAGGGCGGCTTGCCCGAGACGCCCTGCTCATGCAGCGACAGCACGATCATGCCGGAAGCGGGTCCCGAGTCGGGCAGCAGATTCACGCCTAGCGATCCCAGCGCCTCGTTGCTGCAATCGCCGCTGAAGCCCGCGGCCGCGCCGCCCACCCAGCTCACCTGCAGCTTCATCCGTCCGCCGTTCACGCGACCATCCAGCGTGGCCATGCGCGGGGTTCCCACGGCACCTGGCTGCATGGCCGCATCACGCAGCGAGCCGCGCACGCGTCCATCGGCATCGATCACCAGGCGCGCAGAGCCGCCTTCGCCACCCTGCCGAGCCATGAAGCTGCCGGACCACCGGCCCGCGAGCGACACGTTCGCCTTCGGTCCAGCGCCTGCCGCCGGCGCGGCGCATCCGGACACTCCGATCACGCAACCGATCACCGCGACGATGGCAAGGATTCGCATGCGCCGGATGCTAACGCTGCAAGATTCGAGGGACGGGGGTCGTTATTGGAATCGGTGCGCACGACAGCGCGGTGCCAATAACGACCCCCGTCCCTCATTGACTTCGCACCGCGCGCCAATGCACGCATCAACCCTGCATCGCCAACTGTCCGCCATCCACGGGAATCAGCGCGCCATTCACGAATGACGCTGCAGGCGAGCACATGAATGCCACCACCGCAGCGATCTCTTCGGGCAAACCCAAACGCCCGACCGGAATGCGAGACACCGTCTCGCGCTCGATGTCCTGCACCGTGCTGCCCGCTCGACTCGCGCGCCCCTGCATGATCGCCTGCAACCGACCCGTGCGCGTGGACCCTGGCATGACCATGTTCACGGTGATGCCGAATGCGCCAAGTTCACCGGCCATCGTGCGCACCCAGTTGCCCATGGCCGCACGCACCACATTGCTCACGCCCAACCCACGCAGCGGCGTCACCACGCTGGTGCTCGTGACGGCCACCACGCGCCCGAATCCGGCCGCACGCATGCCGGGCGCGAACGCCTGAAGCAGCCCCTGCGCGGTGCCCACATGCTGTCGCACCGCCTTCTCGATGTCCGCGCCCTGCGCATCCACCAGGAATCCCGGCGCCGGACCACCCGTGTTGGCAACCAGCACATGCACCGCGCCCAGCCGCGACACCAGGCCGTCGGCCGCACGCTCCATGGCCGCCGGATCCGCGTGATCCTGCAGCAGCACCTCATGCGCGCCACCGGTCACCGCAGGAAGCTCACGAAGCACCTTGGCCAACCCCTCGTCATTGCGCCCCGACAGCACCACGCGCGCGCCTGCACTCGCGAGCGCCATCGCGCATGCTCGCCCGATGCCCTGCGACGCACCTCCCACGAACGCCACGCGTCCCGACAGCGATTCTGAACCGTTCATGCATGCAAGGTAGCCGCCGAGCGGCGTACCATGCCGTGATGCCGCAGGAAGCGATCCGCCCCGAGGAAGCAGTTCGTCGCGTGCTGCCGCTTCCACCTGAACGCCGCGCCGCGGCACTGCGCACCATGCTGCAGAGCCACCCGCGCGAACTCTCGCGCGCGCTCGACCTGCTTCCGACCGGCGGCGATGCGCCATCGGGCCCGCTGCAGAACGAACAGGCACAGGCGCCCGCCGTGCGCGTGGGCTCCTACACGCTGCGCAGCGTGCTGGGCGAAGGTGGCTTCGGTGTGGTGTGGCTTGCCACGCAGGACGAACCGCTGCGACGCTCCGTGGCACTGAAACTGCTGCGCCCCGATCGCGTGGATCCCATCAGTCGCGCACGCTTCGAGACCGAGCGCCGTCTGCTCGCGCTGCTCAGCCACCCCGCACTGGTGAAGGTGTTCGAAGCGGGCGAAACCGACGACGGGCGGCCATGGTTCTCCATGGAACTGGCGCAAGGCGCGCCCATCACCGAAGCCTGCGACGCCGCGCGACTGCCGGTGAACGACCGCATGCGCCTGATGGCCGATGTGGCGCGCGGCATCCATCATGCGCACGAGCATGGGCTGGTGCACCGCGATCTGAAGCCCTCGAACATCCTGCTGGCGTTCGAGGCCGACCAGACCAACGTGAAGGTGATCGACTTCGGCGTGGCCCACGCCACCTTCCAGCCCTCCGATCCCGACGAGAAGGCCGGCGCGGTCATCGGCACCCCCGACTATCTGGCGCCTGAACTGCTGCGCGTGCGCGTGAACGGCCCCGATGTTCGCAGCGACATCTACGCCCTCGGCGCCGTGCTGCGCCGACTCGCCGTGGGCAGCGATCTCGGTGACCGCCGCAGCGGTGTGCTGTCGGCCCTCGATGCGCTCGATCCGTCCACGCAACGACAGGTGGCGGAGGAGCGGCACGAGACCGTGGCGTCGCTGCGTTACCGCGTGGAAGGCGACCTGGACGCGATCGTGTCCCGCTGCCTCGCCGACGATCCGCGCCACCGGTACGCCTCGGCGCTGGAACTCGCGCAGGATCTCGACCGACTCCGCCACGGCGAGCCGGTGGCCGCGCGCGGACGCTCGCTCGCATACATCGGCGTGAACATGGCCAAGCGGCATGCGTCGGCCATCGCGTCGGCGCTGCTCATCATGCTCGTCGCCGTGATCGGCACCAGCTGGGCCATGCATGAGCGCACACTGGCCATGCAGGCCCGCGACGAGGCGGAGCAGCATGCGCGCAACGTGCAGCAGGCCAACGCCTACATCGTGGAGCTGCTCGACGAGATCATCAACGCGCCCGGCCTGCCGCAACGCTCGTCGGTGGAGATTCTCACCGAGGCCAGCCGACTCGCCGGCCTTCGACTCTCCGACGATCCGGCCCAGGAGGCGCGTGTCCGCGCGGCACTGGGCCAGCTGTGGATCAGCGTGAAGCAACCCGACACCGCATGTCAGGAGTTCGTGCGCGCCGAGACGCTCTTCGAGTCACTGGACATGCAGCAGCCGCTCGCGGATGCCCGCCTCGCGCACGCTGCGGCGCTCCGCAAGACGGGTCATTTCAGCGATGCCGCCAAGACGGCCCAGCTTGCGGTGCAGCAGGCGTCCATCGAAACGCCCGCCGACCCGGACGACGAGGCCCGCGCCCTGATCGAACTCGCCCGCGACGCCATGGGTGCCAATGACCTCGAAGGCGCCAGGGCCGCCCTCAGCCGCGCCGCCAAGCTGCTGCGCTCGGCGCCCGGCAATGTTCGCGCCCTCCAGAGCGATCTGGAAAGCGCCCGTGCCCAACTGGGTCCGGTGCACCCTGCCACCCCGCCGCAGGCCAGCAGCCCCGCCCCGTGAACGGCGGCGGCGCTCCTGATACAACGGCACCATGAACATCACCGACAGGCTGCGGCTGCAGCGCGCGACGGGTCCGGAATGCAAGTCACTCGCCATGAAGGTGGACGGCTCGATCACCATCGGTCGTGGAAGCGACGCGGGCTTCGTGCTGGAGAACGATGGCGTGTCGCGTCAGCATGCTCGCATCGACTGCGCCACCGACGGCGTGACCATCACCGATCTCGACAGCACGCACGGCACCATGCTCAACGGCGCTCGCCTTGAACCGCAGGAAGCCACCCCGCTGCACGACCGCGACCTGGTCACCATCGGTCCGTGGACGTTCGTGGTGCGCATCTCGGGCGAACCGGAAGAGACCCACATCGCGCCGGAACCCGCACCCGAGGAGGAGAAGAAGGATCCGTACCGCACGCGCAACAGCGTGCTGCTGCGCCTTCGCGCCGATGGCTCGATGGATCGCGAGATGGGCTGGAACGAGTTCGCGCGCATCTATGGCCCGGTCATCGCCGGCTTCGCGCGCAACGCCGGCGTGCCGCCGCAGGAGATCGACGACGTGCTGCAGGACGTCATGCTGGGCTTCTTCCGGCAGGCGCAGAGCTTCGAGTACGACCCCGCGCGTGGTCGCTTCCGCGGCTACCTGAAGACCGTCACGCTGAACTCCATCCGCGACCGACATCGCCGCAAGCGCCCGAAGGTCGGCCTGCCCGAACACTTCGATCCCTCCAGCGAGGACGAGCGCCTGCACGCCACATGGGATCACGAATGGACGCAGCACCTGCTGCACCGCGCCATGGACAAGGTGAAGGCCACCGTGCAGCCCAACACGCTGGAAGCGTTCGAGCGCTATGGCGTGCGCGGCGAACCCGCCGACAGCGTGGCGCGCGCACTCGGCATGAGCGAGGCCAGCATCCGTCACGCGAAGATGCGCATCATGCATCAGTTGCGCGATGAAGTGCAGCGCATGCGTCAGGCAGAGGGTTGAACCATGCCTGCCCCCGAACCAACACCCGAGAGCCGCATCTCGCGCACCGATCCCGAGCACATCCGGCTCGACGAGGATCGCAGTGATCGCCGCTGGCGCCGCTGGGGCCCCTGGCTGAGTGATCGCCAGTGGGGCACCGTGCGCGAGGACTACTCCGCCGACGGCAACGCGTGGAAATATCTGCCGCACGACATGGCGCGCAGCCGCGCCTACCGCTGGGGCGAAGACGGCATCGCCGGCTTCTGCGACGACAAGCAGCGCCTCTGCATGGGCATCGGCCTGTGGAACGGCAAGGATCCCATCCTGAAGGAGCGCCTGTTCGGTCTGGACAACAGCGAGGGCAATCACGGCGAGGACGTGAAGGAGCTCTACTGGCATCAGGACGCCACGCCCACCGGCAGCTACCTGCGCATGCTGTACAAGTATCCACAGCGTGCCTACCCGTACGAGGAGCTGGTGCGCGTGAACGCACAGCGCTCGCGCACGGAACCCGAGTACGAGCTGCTCGACACCGAGGCCATGTGCGACAACCGTCACTTCGACGTGACGGTGGAGTGGGCCAAGGCCGAGCCGGATGACATCCTGTGGCGCGTCACCGTGAAGAACAACGGTCCCGACGCAGCGCCCATCACGGTGCTGCTGCAGACGTGGTTCCGCAACACCTGGTCGTGGAACCCCGGCACACCCAAGCCCAACCTGCGCATGTCGGCGCGCGACGTCATGCGTGCCGACCATCCGGCGCTCGGCACGATGCAGCTCACCTGCGACACCTTCGATCGCACGCTGTTCTGCGAGAACGAGACGAACACGCAGCGCTGCTTCGGCGTGCCGAACCCCGCCGGCCTGCATCCCAAGGACACCTTCAACGATTTCGTGGTGCACGGCACGCTCGCCTCGCTGCCGGCCATGCAGGAAGGCACCAAGGGCGCGTTCATGCTCGCCCGCACGGTGGCCGCGGGCGCAAGCGTCACCATGCGCGCGCGACTGCGTCCCGCGAAGGCCACCGGTGACGCGTTCGCCGACTTCGACAAGGTGTTCGCCGCACGCATCAGCGAGGCGGACGCCTTCTACGACACGATCAAGCGACCCAACAACACCCCCGAGCAGACCGCGGTGCAGCGACGCGCCTACGCCGGCCTGCTGTGGAACTATCAGTGGTACCAGTACGACGTGCATCGCTGGATCGATGGCGATCCGGGGCAGATGCCGCCGCCGGCGGGTCGCGCCGATGGACGAAATCATCGCTGGCAGCACATGGATGCCGAGGCCGTGCTCAGCATGCCGGACAAGTGGGAGTACCCGTGGTTCGCGCACTGGGATCTGGCGTTCCAGTCGGTCACAACCGCCACCATCGATTCGGATCGCGCCAAGCGGCAGATCTGGCAGATGGTGCAGCCATGGATGCAGCACCCCGAAGGACAGATCCCCGCGTACGAATGGGCGCTGAACGACGTGAACCCGCCCACGCTCGCATGGGCCGCGTATCGCGTGTTCCAGATCGAGCGCTATCGACACGGTCGCGAGGACCATGACTTCCTCGCGGAGATCCTGCACAAGCTGCTGCTCGACTTCACCTGGTGGGTGAACCGCAAGGACGCCGACGGCCACAACATCTTCGAAGGCGGCTTCCTCGGCCTGGACAACATCGGCATCTTCGATCGCAGCAAGCCGCTGCCCACGGGCGGCGTGATCAAGCAGTCGGACGGCACGGCGTGGGTGGCGAAGTACTGCCTCGACCTGATGCGCATCTGCCTGGAACTGGTCGATGCGGGCAAGCCCTATTCCAGCCTCGTTGAGAAGTGCTTCGAGCACTTCCTGCAGATCGCCAAGGCCACCACCAACCTCGGTGGCCGCGGCATCGACCTGTGGGACGAGGAGGACCAGTTCTTCTACGACCAGCTGGTGCTGCCGGATGGTCGCATCATGCCGCTGAAGGTGAAGAGCATCGTGGGCCTGGTGCCCATGTTCGCCGTCACGGTGATCGACGAGTACGACATGCAGCGACAGCCGCAGCTGGACAAGCGCTTCCAGTGGTTCCTGGATCGGCGCCCGGACATGGCCCAGCTCATCTCGCGCTGGAACGTGCCCGGCGTGGGCCAGCGACGACTGCTCAGCCTGCTGCGCGGTCATCGCCTGAAGGCGCTGCTGCGTCGCGCGCTCGACGAGAAGCAGTT
This sequence comes from Planctomycetota bacterium, assembly GCA_009924765.1. Classification (GTDB taxonomy): domain Bacteria; phylum Planctomycetota; class Phycisphaerae; order Phycisphaerales; family SM1A02; genus SYAC01. The sequence continues at coordinate 11,652 of RFQW01000015.1, forward strand.
CCTCTCGCCCAACGGCATCCGCAGCGTCAGCCTGGAGCACCTCGACAACCCCTACCGCCTCGAGGTGGATGGTCAGACCTACGAGCTGAAGTACACGCCCGGCGAGAGCGACACCGGCAGCTTCGGTGGCAACTCGAACTGGCGCGGACCGGTCTGGTATCCGATGAATCACCTGCTCATCGAGGCGCTGTACCGATTCCACGGCTACTACGGCGACGAGTTCACCGTGGAGTGCCCAACGGGCAGCGGCACCTACATGACGCTCGCGCAGGTGGCGGACTTCCTGGCGAATCGCCTCACGGGCCTGTTCATTCCAGGCGCAGATGGCGTTCGCCCAGCGAACCGCCAGTACCCGCGCATGGACACCGATCCGCTGTTCAAGGGCAATCCGCTCTTCTACGAGTACTTCCATGGCGACACGGGTCGCGGCGTGGGCGCAAGCCATCAGACCGGATGGACGGCGCTGGCGGCGCTCATCCTGGGTCGCGCACAGACCAGTTCGCTCATCCGCATCCTGCGCTGACGAACGCGCATCGGGGGCGGCTACCCTTCGCGTCATGAGCCACCTTCGTCGCGCCCTCGTGCCCGCAGCCATCGCCGCCATCGCCTCGCTGTCCACGCTGCTTGCCACCCAGGCCTTCAGCGTGCAGTCGGGCGATGCACCGCCGCCCAACTCGCCCGCCATGCTGAAGGCGGAAGAGGCGCACGACATGATGAACGGCATGGCCGGCGTGTGGGACATGAAGGGCCAGACCTTCAGCCCCGCAGGCCAGCCCGAACTCACGCTGAGCGGTCGCTGCGTGTGGCAGTGGGCCATGAACGGCGCATTCCTGATGGGCGAAACGCTGCTGTCGAACGGCGCGGGCGTGATGCAGGAGATCGACTGCCTGGGCTTCAACTCCGCCGGCGGCACCTTCCAGCGCACGCTGCTCACCGATCGCGACAGCGCCATGATCTGGCAGCAGGGTGCATGGGATGCAAGCTCGAAGCGGTTCACCATGCAGTCGGTGGGCAGCATTCCCACGGCG
>RFQW01000141.1 GCA_009924765.1 Planctomycetota bacterium
GGCGACCTGGATGGCGACGGCTCCGTGAGCTTCAGCGACGTGTCGTTCTTGCTGCTCGATTTCGGCGATTGCAGCGGGGTTCCGGCAGATGTGGATGGCGGCGACGTGGCCTTCATGCTGCTGCTGTTCACCTGAGCGCAGGCCCGCCATCACCCCACAAACGACCGAGCCTCCCGTGATGGGAGGCTCGTTTCGTTTCAGGCTCGCGGCGCCGAGGTGGCGGCGTCGCGAAAGGCCGTGGTGGGATTTGAACCCACGAATCACGGATTTGCAATCCGTTCCCTTAGGCCACTTGGGTACACGGCCGTGTGGCGATCCGTATCCTGCAGCAGACGCGTGCCGCGTCAACGCGATGCAGAGCCGATTGCGCCAACTCCTCCAGATAACCGCGGTCCTTTGCCTCGTGGCGGGCGTCGCCCGGGCCCAGACTGCCGTGTCGGTGCGCGCGCCCCTGCTGCAGGACGGCGCATTTCTCACCCGTGTGCAGGGCACGCTCGAGCCGGGCGAGGGCGGAAAGGCCTGGGGATTCCGTCTGCGCGATGCCTACGAGGGCGAGCCCGATAGGGTGATGGTGCTGCTGCCGTCGGTGACGCTGGAGGACATGATCCGTCGCCACAACGCGCTGACCAACGGCGACGTGGCGCGCTTCGAGTTGAGCGCGCGCGTGACCACCTATCGCGGCATCAACTGCGCACTGCCGCTGTTCGCCACGCCCATCTCGGCGTTCGCGCAGCGTCCGGCGCGTCCGGTGCTGCGTCCGCCCGGTGCCGTGGATGGCGCTGGCGTGGTGATGCCGAGCGAACCGCTGGACGACTATGTGCCGACCGCGGCCAATGTGGTTCGCGATCATCCCTTCGGCATCCGATGGGTACCGCTGCTGCCGCAGGCGCGCCTGGAGCGTGAGCGCGCGCTCGCGAAGGGCGGCGACGTGCGCGCCGACGATGTGGAGCAGGGACTGCTCGATGCGGTCGGCGACGTGCAGCGCTCGGCCGATGCGCCGATCGAGACCATCCGTGCCGAGGAAGCCGCGCGTGGCACGCCGAGCGTGGGTTCCATCGACCCCATCAGCGGCAGGCCGTGGCTGGCGGCCGATCGCTCGGTGCAGGAACGCCATGGCGTGGTGACCCGCGACCCGGTCACCGGTGAATGGCGCTTCGTGTTCGAGAGTTCGCGCGGCGCGCTGGGCGAGCGCGAGGCAACGCTGCTTCCCTGCGCATTGCTCGAGCGTCTGGAGCGTCAGGCCCGCAGCACGGTGGGGCCGCTCACGGTGGTGCTCAGCGGCGAGATCACGCGCTTCGATGGCCGCGCGTACATGCTGCCCAGCAGCTTCGCGGTGCCGCGCACCGGCAAGACGCTCGGTCGCTAGGCCATCGCCGGCGCGCCATGCGCTACAGTTGCGCCATGGCATACCCCACCGCAACCATCGGCACCGAATTCGGCGACATCGAAGTGGAACTCTGGGACGACGTGGCCCCCGGCCATGTGGAGAACTTCCAGAAGCTGGCCCGCAAGGGTTTCTACGACGGCCTCGGATTCCATCGCATCATTCCCGGCTTCGTGATCCAGGGTGGCTGCCCACAGGGCACCGGCACCGGCGGACCGGGTTGGCAGGTGAAGGCCGAGTTCAACAAGCGCCCGCATCAGCCCGGCACGCTGTCGATGGCTCGCAGCGCGCATCCTGACAGCGCGGGCAGCCAGTTCTTCGTGTGCCTCACGCGCGAGCAGTGCCAGCATCTCGATGGCCAGTACACCGGCTTCGGTCAGGTGACCAAGGGCATGGAGATCGTGAAGAAGATCGCGGCGGTTCCGATCGACCGCAATGGTCGGCCCACGGGCGCGCTGCCGAAGATGACCAAGGTCACGGCGTAACCGCGGTCGCCGGTTCCGCAGGTGTCACGGGGGTCGGTGGCGTTGGTTCGCCACCGTGTGGTGGCCTGCCGGTTTCGCATGCGCGCGCTGCAACGATCTCCACGCGATCCAGCGTGGGCGGCTTGCTGGGTCGCCCCGTGGCGGAGTCGCCGATGGGGCTTTGCGCAAGTCGATCGAGCGTGTCCATGCCATCCAGCATGAACGCGAAGGTGCAGTACTGCCCATCCAGTCGCGCGGTGCCGTCGCGCGAAAGCCCGATGTAGAACTGGCTTCCCGCGCTGTGTGGATCATCGCCGCGCGCCATGCCAAGCACGCCGCGTGCGTGCGGCATGTCGCTGGGTTCCAGCGCCAGATTCCAGCCCGGACCGCCGTCGCCCGTGCCGGTGGGATCGCCGCCCTGCACCACGAATGGGCGGCCTTCGCGATCGAGCGGCACGATGCGGTGAAAGATGGTGCCGTCGTAGAAGCCCACGCGTGCCAGTCGCAGGAAGTTGTCCACCGTGGCGGGCGCCGCATCGGGTGCGAATGCCACGCGCAGATCGCCTTCACTCGTGTGCAGCACCGCATCGCAGGCAGGCTCCAATCGGAATCCGCCGGTGATCACCGGATCGGATGCCACCCAGCTCGGCATGGCCTGCGCGGTCTCGGGGTCGTGCGGATCGAAGGCACGGTCGCCCCAACCCACCACACGCGTGTAGGGCTGCTGGGTGTTCAGGCGCATCGAACGAACGGTGCGCACGGCCGGTGGCGCACGCAACGGCGTGATCCAGAGCGGCGTGCCAACCGCCTGGTCGTCTTCCATCAGCTGAAGCCACAGGGTGTGCTGCGCGTCGGCGATGGAGGGCGCAAGCGGGCGAAGATTGATGCTGCCTGCCGTGACCGAGACGGTTTCGAGCACCTTGCCTGAGCGATCGATCACGCGAAGGGCGAGCGTGCCGTGCGTGTCCGGCGCGATCACGCGCACCACCATCGGGCCATCGGGCTGGGTCACGGCGCGCGCGGCGATGAGTGCGTGCCGTGCCACGGGCGCGGGTGTCGCGGGCGCATCGATCGCGGCCGGCGCGACGGGCGTTCCATCCAGGGTGGGCTGTGGCATCGGCATTCGTCGAGCCGGTCGTGTGGCCGACGGCTGTTGCAGCGGTGGTGAGGCATCCGATTGTGCCTGCGCGTGGGGTGTCGCGCTGATGGAGGTTGCGCCGACAAGCAGCAGGGCGATCAGGCTGAACCTTCGCATGGTGCGCACTCTACGGCAGACGAAGCGTCGTCGAGGCGCGGCCTCACTTCGCGTGCGCGAAGCGCCAGGCGTCGAGATGCGTCTGCCAGTCGCGGATGGCTCGCGACAGCGAGGTGCCGGCGGCCTGATTGATCGCACGCACCTCGAGCCTGCGCGCCTTGTCCGTCGATTGGATCACGTATCCGGTGGGGCCGAACGCGATGGACAGTTCCGCATCCAGTCGCGATCCATCATCCGGGCCGTTTGGCTCCTGCACGCTCCAGGCCATCCAGGGGCCGATGCCGGACTGCGACACCATCACCAGCGCCGTCGTGGGGCCATCCCAGCGCGTGGGCGCGTTCGATGCATCGTTGAAGGTGTGCGTGGCGCCGGGCGCCATGGCGAGCGAGGTGTTGCGCACGGAACGCTCGCCCGTGTGCGGATCCACTTCCAGCATGTCGTGTTCCTGGTACCCCGAGCCCAGCGTCTCGCGGCCCAGCACCGCCACATCCAGCGTCAGTTGGGTGTCGTTGCGGATCTGCACCTGCGTGGCATGGTTGGCGCACCCGGTGGCCAGCACGCTCATGAGCAGCCCATGTGCCCATGCGGCAAGGATCATCGCGGTACGGCGCGTCATGCAGGTTCGGTGCATGGCGACAGCCTAGTCGAGGTCCATCCGTCGCACGCGCGGTCTATGATGCGGCCCATGCCCGCGGCGACCGCAGCCATCCGATCCACTCGCGTCATCATCGGACTCGAGATCCATGTGGAACTGCGCACGCGCAGCAAGATGTTCACCCGCGCGCCGAGTCCTGCGCATCCCGATTTCGAGGGTCGCGAGCCGAACGCGCTGGTCGATCCGCTGGTGGCTGCGTTGCCCGGCACGCTGCCCGTCATGAACAAGCGCGCCGTGGAGATGTCGGCCATGGTGGGGCTGGCGCTGCACTGCACCATCGCCGAACACTGCCACTGGGATCGCAAGAACTACTTCTATCCCGACCTGCCCAAGGGCTATCAGATCAGCCAGTACGACCAGCCGTTGTGCAGCGACGGCTTCTTCGATCTGCCGATGGCCGGCAGCACCAAGCGCATCGGCATCATCCGCGCGCACCTGGAGGAGGACACCGGCAAGCTGGGCCACGAGCTGCCCGGCGGTTTCCACTACGACGGAAGCCTGGTCGATCTCAATCGCGCCGGCACGCCGCTGCTCGAGATCGTCACCGCGCCCGACTTCGACAGCGCCGATGAGGTGGTGGCCTTCGCGCAGGAGCTGCGCAACCTGTGCCGCTTCCTTGGCGTGACCGAGGGCGTGATGCAGAAGGGCCACATGCGCTTCGAGCCCAACGTGAACATGGCCATCACGCTCGAGGACGGCACCGAGATCCGCACGCCGGTGGTCGAGGTGAAGAACCTGAACAGCTTCAAGGCCGTGAAGGGCGCCATCGAGCACGAGATGGTGCGCCAGGTCGAGGCGTGGAAGCGCGATGGCCGCGTGATGGGCCGCGGCATGAAGGCCACGCGCGGCTGGGACGACGTGAAGGGCGAGACGGTGCTGCAGCGCGAGAAGGAAGACGCGCACGACTACCGCTACCTGCCCGACCCCGACCTGCTGCCGGTTGAGATCGATGCCGCGTGGCGCGCGCGCCTGCAGGCCGAGCTGCCCGAGCCGCCGCTGTCGCGACGCCAGCGCTACGTGAAGGACTTCGGCCTGGCCGAGGTCGATGCCGAGAACCTCACCGCCGAGCGCGATGACTGCTTCTACTTCGAGGCCTGCGTGCATGCGGCCGGCGGCGGCGCGAAGGCGGGTTTCGCCATCGGCAAGCTGCTGCGCAACACCGGCGCCAAGTGGGCGAACGAGCGGGGCGCCGCCATCGCCGCACTCGGCGTGAAGCCCGAGCGCGTCGCCGAGCTGTTCGCGCTGCGCGAAGCCAATGCCGTTGGCCCGCAGGCCGCGGATCAGCTCTTCGGCCTGCTGTGCGAAGGCGATGCGTCGGTGCACGGTCTGGCCGAGAAGCATGGCCTGCTGCAGGTGCGCGACGACGCGGCGCTCGATCGCTGGTGCGACGAGGCCATCGCCGCCAACGCGCAGGCCGCCGCCGATGTGGCCGCGGGCAAGGTGGCCGCCATCGGCCGCATCGTGGGTGCGGCCATGAAGCTCTCCGCGGGCAAGGGTGACGCGAAGAGCTTCAACGAACGCATCCTTCGAAAGCTGCAGAAGCCATGAGCAACCTGCTGTACGAACCCGCGGAGGTGGTGGTGCCGGCTTCCGCGATCGCCGACCGCATGCCAACGCTTGCGCAGGAGATCGTGCAGGCCTACGG
>RFQW01000142.1 GCA_009924765.1 Planctomycetota bacterium
CTCAAGCGGCACCCAGATGCCGATGCCCACCAGCGCGCGCCATCGCCACGACTTCCACTGCAGCTGCTGTCGCTTCTCCACCTCGGCGCGAAGCAGGCGTGGATCCTCGAAGGATTCGATCGCCTCGGCCCGGTAACCAGCCTGCTCCACAGCCTTCGCCAGAGCCTCCACGGGCGCATCGCCGCGCACGCTTGCAAGACCCGCGGCGAAGTCGACTTCGGCGCTTTGCACGCCCTGCACGCGCTCCAATGCACTCCGCACCGCCACCGCACAACCCGCGCAATCCATGCCGTCCACGCGCAGCGTTCGGGCTGTGTCGGATCTTTCCATGCGCCGATCCTAGGGTTTCACCTGACGCGCGCCAGATGCACGCTATTCTTCGGGCGTGCGCAACGCGAACACAGTCCAGCCGATGAAGGCGGCCGCCATGCTGGCGGTGGCCATGCTGATCACCATGTCGGTGGCGGCCATCGCGGGCAGCGGAAGTTCGGGCGCCAGCCGCAGCGTGGCGTTGGTGATGCCGCTGCATCTGGCCGTCAGCCATGCCGGTGCGGAAGTGGCAGCCAGCGGTGATCGGCAGACAAGCCGCTGCAGCAGTTGCGGCATGCTGCCCGACCAGCCTCGCGGAACCAGTGACACGCTGACGGCCCCGGCCGCCTGGCGCACACTGGATCTGCCCCCGCCGACGCACTGACCCTTCCGGTCGGCTCGTTCGCTCGCACACATCTTCAAACCTGTCATTCATCGCTGCGCGACGCTTCGTCGCGTCGCCATTCTGGAGCACTCACATGGGCGTCCCCGTCTTCGGTCCGATTGCACGCGCACTGTTCGGCACCCGCAACCAGCGCATGGTGAAGCGCTACCTCCGCATCGTGGCGGAGGTGAACCGCCTCGAACCCACCATCCGTCCGCTCACCGACGCGCAGTTGCGCGAGAAGACCGCGGAGTTCCGCCGCCGCTTCAAGGCCGGCGAAAAGACCATGGCGCTGATGCCCGAGGTGTTCGCCGTGGCCCGCGAGGCGATGGATCGCGCGGTGGGTCTGCGCAACATGTTCAATCCGGCCAGCGGTTTCGACCCCAGCCGACTGAATCCCGACGCGCGCGCGCTGTACGACGCCACCAAGGCCACCATCGACGCCACACCTGCGGGCGAACCGATCGAGGACCTGCTTGGCTGCAGCGAGCCGGTGCCCGCGTGGCAGTTCGTGGACGTGCCCACCGCGCTGTACGACGCGGTGCGCGAGCTGTACACGCACAGCAAGCCGCCATTCCGCGCGCGCCCATTCGATGTGCAGATCATCGGTGGCGTGGTGCTGAGTCAGGGCCGCATCGCCGAGATGAAGACCGGCGAAGGCAAGACCATCGTGGGTCCGCTGGCCTGCTATCTCGCCTGCTGCGACAACAAGCAGGTGCACGTGGTCACGGTGAACGACTACCTGGTGCAGCGCGACCGCGACTGGACCTTCCCCTTCTTCCGCGCGCTGGGACTCACCGTGGGTGCCATCCATCCCACGCACATGCAGGGCCACGACACCAAGCGCGCGGCCTATCGCTGCGATGTGGTGTACGGCACCACCAGCGAGTTCGGCTTCGACTACCTGCGCGACAACATGAAGCTGCGCGCCGAGGATCAGGTGCAGCGCCGCCGCGACTTCGCCATCGTGGACGAGGTGGACAGCATCCTGATCGACGAGGCGCGCACGCCGCTGATCATCAGCGGTCTGGCCGAGCGCCAGCAACCCCGCTACGCGCTGGCCGACGGCATCGCGCGGCAGCTGGTGGAGCGCCAGAAGCCGTGGAACGCCGCCGACGAGGCCGTGCAGGCCTGCCGCGTGGAGATGAGCACGCTGGAAGGCGACATCCGCAACGCGCGCGACCGCGCAAAGCTGCCCGAACTGAAGAAGGCCCTGCAGGACGCGCGTGCGCGACTGCCGCAGCTGGAGGCCACGCGCGACCGCCACACGCAGTTCTACGAGGTGGAACTCGACAAGAAGAAGGCCGTGCTGACGCACGACGGCATCGGCGAGGCGCAGAAGATCGCCGGCGTGGGCAGCTTCTACGTGGGCGAGAACATCGACATGCCCCACCTGCTGGAGCAGTCGATCCGCGCGCACGTGGTGTATCAGCGCGACCGCGACTACGTGGTGGCCATCGACGAGGACGGCCAGATGGGCGTGGTGATCGTGGATCAGAACACCGGTCGCAAGATGGTGGGCCGTCAGTGGAGCGACGGCCTGCATCAGGCGGTCGAGTCCAAGGAAGGTCTGCGCATCAAGGAAGAGACGCAGACGATGGCCACCATCACCATCCAGAACTACTTCAAGCTGTACGAGCGCCTGGCAGGCATGACCGGCACCGCCGACACCGAGGCCACCGAGTTCCACGAGATCTATGCGCTGGACGTGGTGAGCATTCCCACCAACGTGCCGGTGGTGCGCAGCGACCGCGAGGATCTGGTGTTCCTGGGCGAGAAGGACAAGTGGAACGCCATCCTGGAGGAGATCGAGCGCATGCACAGCGTGGGTCGCCCCGTGCTGGTGGGCACCACCAGCGTGGAGAAGAGCGAGCTGCTGAGCACCATGCTGACCAAGCGCTTCGGCATCAAGCACGAGGTGCTGAACGCCAAGCAGCACGAGCGTGAGGCCGAGATCGTGGCCAGCGCGGGTCAGCTGGGCGCGGTGATGATCGCCACCAACATGGCCGGCCGCGGCACCGACATCAAGCTGGGCCGCATCGACCGAGAGGCCCTGCTGGAGCACTGGAAGAAGCGCGACATCGCGCCGCGCGAGGCGCAGGCAAGCCAGAGCGACGAGGCCATCCTGGGTGCGGTGCATCGCCACCTGCTGGTGAAGCAGGCGAAGATGGATCGCAAGGAAGTGGCCGCCATGGACGACGCCGCCGCACGCCTGGCGCTGCTGCGACATTGGGTGATGGAACTTCGCCCGGTGACCGAGAAGCGCGCCGCCGCCATGAAGGAGTCGGAACTGCTGCGCGAACTCGACGCGCATGGCGGCATCCGCATGCATCGCCTGGAGCTGTGGACCAGCGTGGAGCAGATGGGTGGCCTGCACATCGTGGGCACCGAGCGCCACGAGAGCCGACGCATCGACAACCAGCTGCGCGGCCGCAGCGGTCGTCAGGGCGACAACGGCAGCAGCCGCTTCTTCCTGAGCCTGGACGACGAGCTGATGAAGCTGTTCGCGGGCAAGGCCACGCTCACCCTGCTCTCCAAGATGGGCATGAAGGAGGGCGACTCCATCGAGGCGCCCATGCTGAGCCGCGCCGTGGAGAAGGCCCAGCGCAAGGTGGAGGAGCGCAACTTCACCATGCGCAAGAACATCCTGGAATACGACGAGCCGATGGAGTTCCAGCGTCGCGGCTTCTACGGCCTGCGACAGCCGGTGCTCGAGAGCCGCGGCGTGCGCGATCTGGTGTGGCGCTTCGTCTCGGAATCCGCGCGCGACGCGGCGGCGCTGTACCTGGGACCTGATCACGCCGGCCGCTGCCTGAGCGAATGGGCGCGCGAGAAGCTCGGCGCCACCATCGAGCCCCACCGCTTCCGCCGCAAGGAGGCGCACGAGGTGCATCAGATGCTGCTGCTCGACGCCAAGGAAGAGGCCCAGGGCAAGATCGAGCTGGCCGTGGCCGAGTACATGCCGAGCGAGGGCGACGCCGCCGACTTCGATGCGAGCGGACTGACCAAGTGGGCCAAGGAGGCCTATCAGTGCGAGCTGGATCCACAGCTGGTGCGCGATGGCAATCGCGGCGCCGTGCGACAGGCGATCGAGCAGGCGGCCTCCGCCATGATGGAGGCGATCGACCTGACGCCGGTCGATCAGTACCTGGTGCCCGACTTCAGCGTGCGTGAACTCAGCAACTGGACCGAGCGTGTGCTCGGCGTGAAGGTGGAGCCCAGCGAATTCAAGGGCACCGAGGGGCCGGATCAGGCGGCGGAGCGGCTGCTGAAGGCCGCACGCGAGGCCTATGCCGAGCGCGAGCGCACCTACGCCATCGACTTCGCGCTGGATCTGACCGCCGCGCAGCTGCAGGCCAACGGCCAGCAGGCGCTGGATCAGTTCTGCAACTGGGCGCGCGTCCGCTACGGCGTGCAGTGGGATGCGCAGTCGCTGCCAAGCAACGACCCGCGCGAACTTCGCAAGCTGCTCGACGAGGAGGCGCGACGCTGGGACGACGCGCGCTTCGCCGAGCGCGCCAAGGCCTGTCTGGCCGAGGGCCGCACCGGCGAGTCGATCGCGGCATGGTTCGAGCGCGAAGGGCTGGCGGTGCTGAACGAGCGCGAGCGCGCCGACGCCGATGCCGATCCCGACACCTTCGTGACCGCGCGCCTTCGCGAGAGTCAGCGCGCCGAGCTCACCCACTTCGAGCGCTGGGTGCTGCTGCAGACGCTGGACAATGTGTGGAAGGACCACCTGCGCGCCATGGACCAGATCCGTGATGCCATCGGCTTCCGGGCCTTCAGTCAGAAGGATCCACGCATCGAGTTCAAGAAGGAGGCGGCACGCCTGTACGAGGAGATGCTGGTGTCGGTGCGCGACCGCGTGTCCGAGGTGGCGTTCAAGGGCCGTCTGGTGCCGCAGGTGCAGCAGCGCGCACAGGCAGCGCAAGCCCCGGCAGCGGGTGAACTTCCTTCGGCGGAGCCTGGCCCCAGTCCGGCGCAGCAGGCGGCAATGGAGGCCGGCGAGCGCGCCGGCGCCGATGCCGCAACACCTGCGCCCGAAGTGAAGCGCGCGCCACCTGCGGTGGTTGGTCGCAACGAGCCATGTCCTTGCGGCAGCGGCAAGAAGTTCAAGAGTTGTCACGGCGCCCGCACGCCGGAGGTGAAGGCCTGAGGCGCTTGCCGAGCGCCCGGTGACGCACTACTCTTCGCCGCTTCGCCTCGTTAGCTCAGTTGGTAGAGCAGCTGACTCTTAATCAGCGGGTCGTAGGTTCGAGTCCTACACGGGGCACTGCAACGGGTCGCCAATCGGCGGCCCGTTCGCTTTTTTGCGCTACAGCCACCAGCGCCCGGTGATCAGCGGCAGCAGCAGCGCAAGCACCAGCAGCCCGATCACGGTGAGGATGATGGTGCGCCTGCGACGCTCGTGTCGCGGATGGCGCCGCAGCGTGTCGCCGGCGGTGAAGCAGAAGCACTTGGGACAGATCTCGGCATCCACGTGCATGCCTGCGCCGCAGTCGGGGCAGAACACGGTGGCGCCATCGGGATCGGCCTCGTGGCCGAACCTCCGGATGTCCTCGTCGCTCGGGCCCTCGTCGCGCACGCGTGCCATGCAACAAGTCTACGAT
>RFQW01000143.1 GCA_009924765.1 Planctomycetota bacterium
CATGCTGGCCACCACGCGCCTGCTCACGCTGGTCACCGCAGGTGGCATGGCCTTCACCGGTCATCTGGGTGGCAACATGAAGTGGGGCGATGACTTCGTGACGGAACCCGTGGGTGCGGCCATCAAGCTGAGCTGGAACCGGATTCGCGAATTGAACGAGCGTCCGCAGGGCGCAGCGTCGCCTGCCACGAAGGACGAGACCAAGTCCGAAGAGAAGAAGGCGGAGAACCCACCCGCGACGACCGACGACAAGCCATCCGGCGAGGCGAAGCCTGCCGATGCGCCGCATGCGAGCATGGGCGCCGTGTCGGGCGATGCCTTCGATGCCGATGAGCCTCCGCAGACGCCACCGGCCCCGCCGGCAGACAAGCCTTCCGCCGGCAAGGCGGCTGGTGACAAGCCCGCTGCGACCACCGTTCCGCCCAAGAAGCCGGTGAGCTACAAGGACGACCTGCTGCCGCTGATGAAGGCGCGCTGCTACGAGTGCCACAGCGGCGAGAAGCCGAAGGACGGCATCGGCTTCGATCACATGGAAGAGCTCATCAAGACCACCGGCAAGCGCGCCGTGGTGATGAAGGGCGATCCGGCCAAGAGCACCGCATTCACCGCGGTGATGAAGGCTGACACCAGCAAGAAGCGCATGCCACCTCCGAAGAAGGGTGATCGCCTGACGCCGGAAGAGGCTGGCATCATCGAGGCCTGGATCAAGGAAGGCGCGAAACTGGACAACTGATCAGCGGTCGTCCAGCGCCTGCTGCGCCGTGGAGCGTGCGGGCCGGATGCACAGCATCAGCAGCGCCGACGCCAGCGCAAGCCCGGCGAACGCCGCGAAGATGCCGTTCAGCGGCACCTTCGCATCGCGCAGCCGACCAAAGCCCCAGTCGGCCAGCCCACCGCAGCTGATGCTGACGAAGTTCATCAATCCGTAGCCGGTGGCGCGCAGGTTCGGGCGCGCGATCTGGCACAGGATGGGCATGTTGTTGCAGTCGAACATGCCCCAGCCAAGACCGAACAGCACGAGGAACGCGACGGCGATGCCAAGGGAGCCCGCATTGCCCACACCAAACAGTGCCGGGGCGAGCAGCGTGATGCCCATCGCGCTCACGAACATTCGGCCGCGGGGTTGCGTGCGCGCCCATCGGTCGGCAAGCCATCCACCCACGAACACGCCCAGCAGCGCCGCAAGATTCCAGTACAGCGTGGCGGACACGCCCGCAGCGCCCTGACCCAGATTGAACTGCTGCTTCAGGATCGCCGGCATCCAGTCGCGCACCACCCATCCCGCAAGCGCGGGCAGCGTGAAGCAGGTCACCAGCAGCAGGAAGGCGGGGCTCCGCAGCAGGTGCAGCAACGACGCCAGCACGCCTTCGTTCGTCGCCGCATCCATGTCGTTTCGCCGTGGTGGCTCACGCAGCAGCACTCCCAGCGGCAGCGCGTACAGCAGTCCCGCAAGGCCAGCCGCGTGGAACGCGAAGCGCCAGCCCAGATCCTGGTTGTCGGCAACGTAACCGCCGAAGCCGCCCAGGATCACGCCCGCGTAGATCGCCGTTTGATGCACACCCACCGCGCGGCTGCGCGTGGCGCCCGCGTGGTGATCCGCGATCAGCGCCAGCGCGGCGGGGATGTAGAAGGCCTCGCTGAAACCCATCAGCGTGCGCGTCCACAGCAGCTGGTCGTAGCTGGTGGCGTTGCCCGTGAGCCATGTCACCACCGACCAGGCGGCGAGGCTTGCGACGATGGTCACGCGGCGGCCCAGTCGATCCGCCACAAGCCCTCCCAGCGGACTCAGGAACGCGTACACCCACTTGAACTGCCCCAGCATGAAGCCCCAGTTCGCGTCGGTCTGCACGCTGGCCACATCCTGCATCACCGAGAACTTCATCGAGGCCAGCATCTGGCGATCGAGGTAGTTCAGCAGCGCCACCGGCCACAGCAGCGCCACGGCCATCCAGGCAAGGCGAGCGGTGCTGGAAAAAGAAGACGGGCCGCGCATGGGCCCCAAGTATGGGGTGAACACGCGCGGCCCGTCGGGTCAGCCAGTGTCTCGCGTCAGACCGCCGAGCCCATGTTCAGCAGGATGTAGGCCAGATCGCCGAAGCTGTACTCGCCATCGCCATCCAGGTCACCCTGGTACTGGAAGGGGCTGTCCGCGATGCCCATCCAGTAGTACACGTCGCGGCTGTCCACGAATCCGTTCAGGTTCATGTCGCCATTGATGCGCTCGCACGTGTCCAGACGGCCGTCGCGGTCACGATCCTCGGCGCCGCCGGCGATGTCGGCCGAGTCGGCGATGCCGTTGCCATCGCAATCGCCGCTGCCGATCAGCGCATAGTCCGCGCCATCGGCGAGCACCTGCTCGGCATCGTTGGTGCCGATCTCGTTCAGGATCCAGGCGCCCCAATCGTTCTTCGACTCGACCACCACGTCCGTGATCTCGTCCGACGCATCGAAGGTGGCGACCACGCGGGTCTCCTCGGACTCGATCACGGCGACCTTGTCGGCCACGGCGGTCAGGCTTGCGAAAAGGGGAAGGGCGAACAGCAGTGCCACGGTGTGTCCAGTCTTCATTGGTGTGCTCCTTGAGCGGGTGTTGGTGTGTGAAGCGATGCCGAGGCCCAACTAATCACCAAAGGGCCGTCCAGCACCACCTTTCGAATGTGCCCGGAACCAGATTCATCGGCGTTTGAAACGCAGTCGCTGCAAAGGCAGATGCGATCCGCAAGTGCTTGTAAACAAGTGGTTTGCGAAACCTGCGCAGGTCACGATTGCGGGGTCAGGAAGGCGTCCCGGGCAGGATTCGAACCTGCGACCTGGAGCTTAGAAGGCTCCTGCTCTATCCAACTGAGCTACCGGGACGTGTGCATTCGCGCCGCCGCAGTCTACGGTCTTCCGCGCAGCGATCGATGCACGTTGCGCACGGTCCGCCAGCGGCGCGGTTCGGGTGAGTCCAGATGCGTGGCGCCGCGTCGCAGGCGCAGCGCGCCTCGGCAGTGTTCAAGCAGGCCCCAGCCCGCGGGCACTTCGTGCGCCTTCAGCATGCCGGCGGGGCAGCACAGATACATCCGGTCGGCGATGCGCCAGCGCGTCATGCGCGCGAACTTCACCTGCGACTGCAGTGCCTCGCCGGCAAGGCGCGCGTCTCGATCGGCGCTTCGCACGCTGGCCAGCTTGGAGCGCTCGAAGTCCCAGCCGTCGGTTTCGGGAAACAGCGATTCGCCGGTGCGTTGCAGGTGTGGCTCCCATGTGCGCACCAGTTGCTCGCGCAGTCGATCGCGTCGCCTTTGCAGGCGCGCATGCTCGCTCGCGGCGCGATCCAGATCCGCGCGATCGCTCAGAAAGTCCGCGCGTGTGGCCTTGCATTCGATCACCACCGTGGTGACCGTGCGCATGATGCGTCGAACGGTTGCGGGTTCGGGATCGCGATCCGGCTGTGCGAACAGGTTCACCGCGCCGCCTTCGCGCAGCAGGCAAGCGAGGGGATCGGTGTCTGCCGGTGACCACAGCATCCCGGTCGCCGCCGAAGGTTCGGGCACGCGTGCGCCCATCGCATCCATCCATCGCCGCATGTCCGACTTCGAAAGCGCATCCACGCCCTCCAGTCGCGCCGCATCGCCCTGCATCCATGCCGCCACATCGGCGCGCCAATGCGGAATGGCCGTGGTCACCTCGCATGCCACCGCGCTTGCGTCGGCGGCATGCAGCCAGGCCATGGCGCAGCGCTTGAGCAGGGCGTGCAGATCGGATTCCATGGCGTGCAGCGTAGGCCTGTTGCCCGGCGTGATCGTGCGGGTGAGCGCCGGCGGTGCGCCGTTAGCATTCGCCGCATGACGCAGCTTCCGTCCGACCCCGTGTACGCCCCCGGCATGCCGCAGGCGGATCAGTCGAACACACTTGGCCTGGCGGGTTTCATCACCTCGCTGGTGGGATTCGCGCTCACGGGTGGCTTGCTGTGTCCGGTGGGGCTGATCCTGAGCCTGATCGCGCTGCGCAGGCAGCCGCGCGGCTTCGCGATCGCGGGCGTGGTGCTGGGCGTGATGGGAAGCTGCGGCGGCTGCATCATCGCGCTGTTCGTGCTGCCGGCGATCGCCATCGCCATCGCCGGAGGCGCGACCGTGCTCACCGCTGCGGCGTTCATGCTTGTCGGCGGCACGCCGGCCATGGAGACCTTCGATCACATGTTCCAAATCAAGCGCGAGATCGGCGTGTACGCGAAGCAGCATGGCGCGCCACCCACCTCGCTGGCCGACCTCAACCTGCCCGCCGACATGCTCGATGACGGCTGGGGCACGCCGCTGCAGTATCAGGTGTCGGGCAACGCGCCCCCGTGGAAGTGGACGCTGCAGACGGCCGGGCCCAACCGGCAGCTGGAGCAGGACGACTTCACCTTCAGCGGCGAGTTCACGGCCAAGCCCTGACGCGCGCATCGACAGCCCCAAAAACGGAAACGGCCTCTTTCGAGGCCAGTTCCGCTTCTGTTGTGCGGACGACGGGTTCCCGTCCATCGTCCTGCGTCGTGTCGAGGCCAGTTCCCGTGGCCGTCAAACACTTGTCTGAGGCAGGTCGTTCCCACAACCTGCACTCAACTTCCTTCACCTGTACAAACGAGAATTCGGCTCGTGACACGTCATGCCTGAGCAAGTTTTTCCGGAAAGATGCAGAAGTGGCGTTTGTGCGGCAAAAACGACGCTGGCCCACCGATCGGCGGGCCAGCGGAAGGTTCGGCGGGGTGGCGGGCGCTCAGGCCGAATCGCGCGCCAGTTTCTGATAGTGCTCGCGCTCGCCGCGGCCACGCAGGGGATAGTCCTTGCGCAGCGGGTGCGCCGGATAGTCCTTCCACATCAGGATGCGGCGCAGATCGGGGTGATTGCGGAAGCGGATGCCGAACATGTCGAACACCTCGCGCTCGGGCCATTCGGCGCCGGGCCACAGGTCGGTCACGCTGTCCAACATCAGGGCCGGATCGGCGTCGATGCCGGTGGTGTCCATGCTTGGATTCAGGAACACCTTCAGTCGCAGGCGGCGATCGAACTTGTGGCTGACCAGGTTCCACACCACGGCGAAGCGGCCGGGCTGGGGCGCGGGGTAGTCCAGGTAGTCCACGCCGGCGAGGTCGGAGAGGAAGTTGTATTCACATCGCGGATCGTCGCGCAGGAAGCGCGCCACATCGTGCAGCTTGTCGGCGGGCACCACCAGCGTGGTCTGTCCGCGGAACTCGGTGGCCAGGAACTTCGTCTCGGCGAAGCGCTCCTTCACCAGGGGCAGCGTGGGGTGATCAAGCTTGGGGGC
>RFQW01000144.1 GCA_009924765.1 Planctomycetota bacterium
CCCTGGCCATCCAGCGCGTGGCAGTTGCGGCACTGCTGGTACTGCAGCACCACGGCACCCTGCATCTGCAGCGGCGACAGTCGCTTCACCATGTGCACCGGCGTTGGCACGCGGGTCCAGGCATCCATCACCGGGCTCCAAGGGCTGCTCACGGCAAGCCAGGTCAGCACGCCGATGGACACCACGATCAACAGCATGGTGATCACCGCAATCGGCCGACGCGTGGGCGCGCGCTCGCCGCGATTGGAGATCAGCGGAATGGCAAGCAGTCCGACCACGATCACCGGCGGGCTGGCCAGCAGCAGGAAGGTCTCGATCTGGGGCGGCAGCAGCGCCAGCGCCGAGAAGATCCACAGGAAGGCCGCATCAGGGCGCGGGTTGGCGTTGATGATCGTCGGATCGGGGTTGCCGTTTGGACCGGTCGGTCCCAACCACATCGCCAGACCCACCATCAGGATCAGCGCCAGCCCGCAGAACACCATGTCGCGCTTCGCCGCATCGGGGAAGAACGGCACGCCGGTCTTGTGCACACGCTCCTCGTAGTCCTTCTTGTAGGTGGCCGGATCCACCAACTGACCGGCCTTGGGCATCTCGCTCACGCCGCCCTTCAGGATCAGCGCAAGGTGCAGGCCCACCAGCGCGATGGTGGTTCCCGGCAGCACGAACACGTGCAGCGCGAAGAACCGGCTCAGCGTGGCGCCACCGATGTAGGGGCCGCCCAGCAGCACGTTGCGCATCTGGTTGCCGAGCACCGGCACGCGGTCCACGATGCTGGCGCCGATGCCGAGGCCCCAGTACGCATCCTGATCCCAGCGCATGATCTGGCCCGTGAACGCCAGCGCAAGCGTGCAGAACAGCAGCAGCACGCCCACCATCCAGGTGAGCTCGCGCGGATACTTGAACGAGGCGTGCAGGAACACCTGGCTCATGTGCACCAGCACCATGATCACCATGAAGTTGCTGCTCATGCCGTGGATGGCACGAAGCATCCATCCCATGGGCACCTGCTGGTCGATGTACTGCAGGCTCTGGAAGGCGTCAGCCGCGCTGGGCGCGTACAGCGTGGCCAGCAGCGTGCCGCTGACGAGCTGGATCATGAAGAACATCAGCGTGGCGCTGCCGAACACGTACCACCACTTGGCATCGCGCGGCACGCGGTGCGTCATGATGGGCGCCACGAAGCCGATCGCGCCGGAGCGTTCCTCGACCCATCCAACCATGGCGAGCATCCGACGCAGCATCAGACGCTTTCCTCCAGGCCAGGCAGTCGACCCGCGTCGATCAGCAGGCGGCCGTTCTCGATCTTGGCGTGGTACTCGAACAGCCCGCGCGGCGGCGGACCGCTGGCGCGACTGCCGTCCTCGTAGTACACGCCACCGTGGCACGGGCACATGAACAGGCGGCTCTGCTGGAACCACTTCACCGGGCAACCCAGATGCGCGCAGTTCACCGCGAACACCTGGAACTTGCCGCCATCCATGCTGCGAACCCAGGCAGCCGCGCTGGCGGTCTCGCCATCGTTGGGATTGGCGCCGGGCACAGCGAACTTGGCAAGGCGCGTTTCACCCACCGGGTAGTCGCCCACCGAACCGATGTCGATCCAGGTGTTGCCGTAGCGGCGGAAGCCGGGAGCCACCAACGCACCGACCAGCGGAATGCCGGCCACGACGGTGCCGATGCCCATCAGGCCCGCACCGATCATGAACATGGCGCCGCGACGCGAGCTCTTGGGTGCCGCACCGCCGCCGCAGCCGCCCTGACAATCCTTGCATCCGTCACTCATCGCTTCGTGCTCCCCATCTGTGGTCGCTTCGATGCGAGGAAGGCCACCACATCGGCCACCTCGCTGGATGTCATTCGCTTGTTCGCTGCCTGACCCGGGTACGGGCCATCGCACGAGGCATGCAGGTCGGCGCGTCCGAACACGATCGAGCTTCGCAGCGACTGATCGCTGACCAGACGCAGGTAGTTTGGATCGGTGATCGAACCATGCGTGCCGGGGGCCTTGCCGTTCGCCGCGCCGTGGCAGGTCTGGCAGTTCGCCGCATACAGCGTGGCGCCGTTGTCGGCGTTGCCAAGCGGGCCTTCCCACGCGACCGACGCCGGCGTTCCACCCTTGCCCCACTCGCCGATCATGCCATCCACCAGCGTCTGCACATCGGCGTCGGCGATCGGGCCACCCTGCGAAGCGGCCAGCGCAGGCATCAGCGTGCCCTGCCCCTTCGAGGTCACTTCCACGAGCTTGTCGCGAGGAATCGTGGCGAGGTAAGCGGCGTTCTTCATGGGACGCGCGCCGCCAAGTTCGCCGGTCACGCCGTGGCACGCCGCGCAGTTGGCCGCGTACACGCCCTGCCATGTCACGGCGGGCGCCTTGATGGCGCTGGCAGGCTGCTGCAGCGGAATCTTGCCGCACGCCGCGGCACACAGAACGAAGGTGGTGGTCAGCAGCGCGCGCATCATCGCGTTCCCTCGCTCCGCTCGACGCCCAGGCGCTCCGCGATGGTGAGACCGGTCATGGTGCTGATCTTCTTCGACCGCGACACCACGATGCCGCACACGAAGCCGAATGCCGCCTGACTGGCGAAGAACCACGGCCACGACACGAACTTCTCGAGCGCGGGATTCACGATGCCGATCGTTGCGTACAGCATGCCGGTCCACAGCACGGGGCTGATCACGCCACCGAACAGCAGCGGACGGCTGGGCATCATGGGCAGACACACCGCGTACAGCAGGCCCACGAAGGTGCATGTCACCAGATGGATGCCGCAGGCAACGGCGAAGATGCCGGGCTGGAAACTCTTCAGCATGGCCACATTCTCGGCGTCCACGCTTGGCACGAACACGCCCGCAAGCAGGTTGATCGGCAACCACACGCTGCCTTCGCGCAGCAGGCCCCACGCCACCGCGGCGATCGCCATGGCCACGCCGCCGGCCAGGCCGCCCCACACGCCGCTTCGATAGCGATGCATCTGCACGGGCAGCATCACGCGCTCGGTGGCAGGCTTGGTGGCCAGCGCAGGTGCCGGGGTGATGATGTCCGAACCCTTCTCAAGCTCCTCAAGCGCCTCTTCCGGGAAGCAGCCGCGCGCCCAGGCGATGAAGCCCGCGATGCACGCGATCAACCCCACCACGCTCACGGCCCAGTTGGTCACCAGGCCCGCGAACATGAGCGTGAGCCCGAAGCCCGCCCACAGCGGACCGCTGGTGGGTTCGGGAATGCCGCGCATGTACGGCGTCTGCGTGCGCTCGGTGGTCGGCTGGCTCATGCGCGCATCCCCACGATGTACACGGTGGTGAACACGAACACCCACACCACATCCACGAAGTGCCAGTACCAGCTGATCAGCTCGAAGCGGATGGTGTCGCGCGCGGGCTTCAGTCGGCCCATCACGCCAAGCATCCAGATGGTGCCGAGCGCCAGCAATCCCATGCACACGTGGAAGGCGTGGAAGCCGACCAGAGAATAGAAGGTTGTGCCGAAGAGGTTGGTCGAGATCGTGAGCCCCTTGTCCCAGATCAGACCGCGCCACTCCACCCAGGTTCCCCAGATGAAGTAGCCGCCCAGCGCGATGGTGAGCAGCAGCCAGAAGGTGAGGCCGCCGCGGTGACCGCGCCCCAGCGCCCGCACCGCCGCCATCACCGTGAACGAGCTGCTGATCAGCGCCGCCGAGCTCACCAGCACCGGCTTCAGCTCCAGCACCTCGCGCGGGAACGGGCCATGCGCGCTCTTGCCGATGTAGAACAGGTACGCCACGATGAAGCCCGCGAAGAAGAAGCTCTCGATCGCGATGAGCGTGGCCATGCCCACCTTGCCGCGGCCGGGTCGCCAGATCTCAGGCTGTGTGGTGATGGCGCTCATGGGTCACTCGTAGTTGCAGTCGGGGTCGTTGGGGTTCTTCACATCCCAGAGCGGACGGGCGCTGGTGCAGGTCGGAACGCGATCGAAATTGTGCTCGGGCGGCGGGCTGGTGGTGCTCCACTCCAGCGTCCACGCGTCCCACGGATCGTTGCCGGCGATGGCGCCCTTGGTGTAGCTGCGGATCATGTTCCACACCACCAGCGCCACGCCCACGATCTGCACGGGCACGCCGATGGTGCTGATCAGGTTCCACAACTCGAAGCCGCGACCAGGCTGATAGGTGTAGATGCGACGCGGCATTCCAAGCATGCCGCTGAAGTGCATCGGCAGGAACACCAGGTTGAAGCCGAGCAGCAGGATCCAGAACGCCCACACGCCCATGCGCTCGTTCATCATGCGGCCGGTCACCTTGGGGTACCAGTAGAAGATCGCCGCGAAGATGGCGAACACCGTGCCACCGAACAGCACGTAGTGGAAGTGACCCACCACGAAGTAGCTGTCGCTGAGCTGGTGCGTGAAGGGCACCACCGCCAGCATGATGCCGGTCAGGCCACCGATCACGAACATGCCAAGGAATCCCGCGCAGAACAGCATGGGCGTCTGGAAGCGGATGCGACCGCCCCACATGGTGCCGAGCCAGTTGAAGATCTTGATGCCCGTGGGCACGCTGATCAGGAAGGTGCTGGCCGCGAACAGCGCGTTGAGCCATGGCGGCAGACCCACCACGAACATGTGGTGCGCCCACACGCCCAGCGAGATGAAACCGATGCCCACCGTCGCCGCCACCATCAGCGCGTAGCCGAAGATCACCTTGCGGCTGAACACCGGCACGATCTCGCTGATGAATCCGAAGGGCGGCAGGATGAGGATGTACACCTCGGGGTGCCCGAAGAACCAGAACAGGTGCTGCCACAGGATGGCGCTGCCCTGCTGCTGCGGATCGAAGAAGTGCGCGCCCAGCGTGCGGTCGAGCAGCAGCATCGCCTGCGCCGCCGTGAGCACCGGGATGGCCATGATCACCAGCGCCGCCACCACCAGCATCATCCACACCAGCAGCGGCATGCGCATCAGCGTCATGCCGGGGCATCGCATGCACAGGATGGTGGCCGCGAAGTTGATGGCCGTGGTCATGCTGCCGAAGCCGCTGACCATGATGCCCAGGATCCAGTAGTCGGTGCTGTTGCCGCGACTGAAGGTCTTGCTGGTGAGCGGCGAGTAGGCGAACCAGCCCACGTCGGGCGCTCCACCCGCGCCATACAGTCCGTCGCCGCCGATCCAGCTGAAGTACAGCAGCAGACCGCCGAACACGAACAGCCAGAAGCCGAAGGCGTTCAGGCGCGGGAACGCCA
>RFQW01000145.1 GCA_009924765.1 Planctomycetota bacterium
TCGGTCTCGTAGCGCTTCTCCATGCCCATCAGGCGCGGAATCTCCTTGGTTGCGCGCCCGATGGCCACCACCAGCACGCCGGTGGCCAGCGGATCCAGTGTGCCGGCATGGCCCGCCTTGGCGCCGCCAAGCAATCGGCGCACGCGTTCCACGGCGCGCATGCTGGTCATGCCATGCGGCTTGTCCACGACCAGGATTCCTTGCAGGGCTGCGTCCATGTGGGGTGGGGCAGTTTCGCAGAATTCGCGCAGGCGTGCTCGCGCATGCGCGCCCGCGTCGATTTGATCGGCGTGTGCGGCAGGTACCATTCGCACGCGTGCCAGCGACACGACAGATCATCGGCAAGGATCGTTGCCCAACTCCGGTGGCCGCCCTCACGACGGCGTGGATGGCGCTGTTGCTTGCGGCCGGCGCGAACGCGGGATGGCTCTTCTTCACGCTGACAAAGGCGGGCCTGCAGTTCCGTGATGCGGAGAAGGCGGCGTTGGACAGTGCCGAAACCGGCCGCGTGATGGCGGGGGTTCTGGCGCAGCCCGGTTTCCTGCTGGTGTTCGCCGTGGGCCTGATCGTGGGCCCGATCTGCGCGTGGCTGCTGGTGCGGCAGGCGCGCGGCCTGTCGGCGCTGGCGGGTCATCTGCGTGTGGCTGCCGCGGCACTGCTGCTGGCCTCGTCCATGGGTGCCGGACAGATGGTGCTGGCCAAGCGCCTCGCCGATCTGGCCATGGAGCGAACCGGCGCGCTGGTGTCGCACGATCAGGCCAAGGCCGACCAGGTGCGCAGCGAGTTGGATCGTCTCCATGACTGGAGCGAGAAGATCTACGGCGGCCAGATCATCTTCGTGGCCCTGGGCATGGTGTTGATGGCGCGTCCGACCACGCTGCGCGACGATCCGGCTTCGGAAGCCTGAACACGCACGGGGTCCGGCGCGGCTACGCTTGCTGCCCCAACTGGAGAACCCATGCGCATCGCTCTTGCATCTGGTGATGGAATCGGTCCCGAGATCATGGACGCAACCCTCGACCTGCTGCGTGCGGCAGGCGGCCTGCACGGCGTCGATCTGGTGCCTGTCGAAATGGGCAAGTCGGTGTTCGATCGCGGCGAGACGCGCGGCATGACCGATGCGGCGATCGCCACCGTGGAGGCATGCGGCCTGCTGCTGAAGGGCCCCATGGAAACCCCCAAGGGCGGTGGCGGCAAGTCGATCAACGTCACGGCGCGCAAGATCTGGAACGCCTTCGCCAACCTGCGCCACTTCCGCACGCTGCCCGGCGTGATGACGCCCTACAGCCGCTCGGGCATCAGCGTGGACTTCTTCATCGTGCGCGAGAACATCGAGGACACCTACGGCGGCATCGAGCACCGGCTCTCGAACGATGTGGTGCAGTGCAAGCGCCTCATCAGCGCGCCAGGCAGCGATGCCGTGCATCGATTCGCGTTCGAGACGGCGCGGCGTCTGGGCATCAAGAAGGTGCACTGCGGTCACAAGGCCAACATCATGAAGATGACCGACGGCCTGTTCCTGGAGCGCTTCAAGGCCGTCGCGGCGGACTACCCGGAGATCGAGACCGCCGACGTGATCGTGGACGCGCTGTGCATGAATCTGGTCATGAAGCCCCAGCAGTACCGCATGATCGTGCTGCCCAACCTGCAGGGCGACATCGTGAGCGATCTTGCGGCAGGACTGGTGGGCGGTCTGGGCTTCGCTCCCAGCGCCAACATCGGCAATCACATCAGCATCTTCGAGGCGGTGCACGGCACGGCCCCGGACATCGCGGGCCAGGGCATCGCCAATCCCTGCTCGCTCATCCTCAGCACCATCATGCTCATGCGCCACATCGGCAACATGGGCACCGCAGCGCGCCTCGAGAACGCGCTGCTGGCGTCGCTGGAGCAGGGCGTGCGCACCGGCGACTTCGGCGATGCCGCCAAGCCCGCGCTGGGAACGATGGAGTTCGTGAAGCAGGTCGCGCAGCGGCTCGGTCAGAAGCCCACGCTTGGGCCTGCCGTGCCCGACGCCGAGGATCACCTCACCTTCAAGCCTCCGGTGAAGCCGTTCGCTGCGGCCGCGGTACAGACCTTCGGCACCCGCGAGACGCGCGTGGTGGGAGCCGACGTGTATCTGGATGCAAGCGAGGGCGTGGCCACGCTCGCACCCGCCCTGGAGTCGCTCGCAACGGGCACGCCATGGAAACTCACGCTGATCCGCGGCACGCAGGTGTGGCCGACCGGCAGCGTGTACACCGACTGCGTGGACTACTGGCGCGCTCGTTTCGAGCGCCGAGCCGATGCAGGTGAGGTGGGGCAGGCGCAGGCGCTGGCGCTGCTGCAGTCGATCGCATCGAAGTACACCATCTGCAGCTACGAGTTGCTGCGCACTTTCGATGGCAAGCCTGGGTTCTCCATGGCCCAGGGTCAGTGATGTCCAGTCTGGGGGACAAGCTGCGCGAACACACGGATCGTCATTGGCACGCACGCTGCCTCACCTGCGGCGCTTGCTTTCCATTCCCGGGCATCCGCTACAAGGCCTTCGGGCGACCGGTGAAGATCCTGCGCTGCCCCGCGTGCGCGCGATGGCGTTGCTGCATCGTGGAGCCGAAGCCGAAGGACACGGGCGCGTGACTCGCCCAAGGAGCGAAGAACCGGAAGGCAACTGCCTTCCGGTTCCGAGCATCTGAGTCGGGCTGACAGGATTTGAACCTGCGACCTTTTGACCCCCAGTCAAACGCGCTACCAAACTGCGCTACAGCCCGTCGGGATGTCTTCGGTGGCGACTGCATGCCACCGACGTTTCGTCGGTTCAGGCGGCGAACGGAACGCCGCCAAAAGCGGACAGGGCGGGATTCGAACCCGCGATACGGTTACCCGTATACAGCATTTCCAATGCTGCTCCTTCAACCGCTCGGACACCTGTCCGACGAGCCGCACACTATACCGAACCTTGCGATGCCGGCGGTTGTGTCGGATTTTCCGTCGAATTGACCGTTTGGGAGGGGGCAGCAGGGGCGTCGGGCGAAGGCGCGGGCGCAGGAGCGTCGGCCGGCGGCTCCAGCCGAACACCAAGCGCATCGTCCGCTCGCTGGAAGATGTGCACGGATGAGGGCGCCTTGTCGCCCGCCGTTTCGGTCACCACCACCAACTCTCCCGTGGCGGCGACCGCCATGCCGAACACGCCGCCGCTTGCGGGACTCGACGAGGTGAGTTCGAACAGCGGCCGCCACGCGAGTGCGTTGCCGTTGCCGGTCTTCTCGCGCTGGTAACCGAACACGCGACCTCGACCCGAGGTGGTGCGTGCCTCGGGTGCCGCCACCATCACGCGGTTCGCGCAGATGGCCACAAGCTTGCCGAAGTTGGATCCACTCTCCGGCGCCGGTGAATCCAGCACCGCGTCCTCTGCCCAGTTCTTGCCATCGTCGCATCGGAACACGTAGGCGCGGCCCGCATCCGCCGCGATCGAGAGATTGGCGCCTGGGGCACCGATCGCCACCAGTCCGCGTGCACTTGCCACGGAGTCGCCGAAGTGGTCCAGTGGCTCGCACTTGCTTCCCACGAAGAGCGTGTTCGGCGCGGGGCGCCACCTGCCCATGGTTTCGCGGAACAGCTCGACGCTGCCGGATGCCGTGCCCTTGGCCGAGCGCGCCGCGTGCGCGCCGATCACCACCTCGCGAACCAGCGGTGGACCGGCGTCATCGCATATCGCGATCGACTCGCCGAACACGGAGCCCGAGTTCTGGCTCATGGGCAGCAGGGTCTGCGCGTAGCGCCATGTGCCGGTGAGTTCGCGCTTCCACGCCACCACCACGCCGGCATCGATGCGGCTGCCAAGATCGGCCTTGGGTGCGCCGGCAACCAGCACATTTTCGCTCACGGCCACAGTGGTGCCCAGCATGCCGTCCTCGACCGGGGGCTCCGCGTTCAGGCTGTCCACGAACTTCCATTGATCGCCGTCGCGCCTCCACAGCAGCACGCGGCCTGCCTGCTCGAAATCCTCGATCTTCGCCTGCGGCGCACCCACGGCAACGAACACGCCCTGACCGGACACCGAGACCGACGCGCCGAATCCGGCGCAGTCCATGCCGGCAGGCGGCTGCAGACGCACAGGCGGCTTCAATGGCGCGAATGCGTCGAACACCCACACTGCACCGCCACCTGCCGCGGAGGGGGCTGCAACCACCAGGACATGTCCACCGACCGCGACGGCGCTGCCGAAGCCATCGCCGCCGCCTTCGGGTGAATGCAGGACCGCATTGGCCCGGTAGGGCTGCAGCGGCGTCTGCGGGAAATTCGGCCGGCCCGTGCTGGTGGTGCGCGCATCACCCGCGTGGAACGGAATCTCGGGTTCGGGTCGGGATCGGCAGTTCGCGAGCGCGATCAGCAGCAGCGACGCGCATCCGAGAACCGCCTTGCGCAAGATTCGAGGCCCGTTTCGTCGCATGTCGCGGCAGTCTATCGGTGGTTGCCAAGCCGGGACGAACCGATGCATGGACGCATACCATACGGATCTCATGCGAACGATTCTGATGCTGGCACTTGCCGTGATCGCGGTGGCCGTTGGCGCCGGTGCGCTGGCGGCCTTCAGTGGCCTCGACGATGCGAAGGAAATCCCCATGCAACCCACCAACAAGACGGTCTCCCGTTCCGGCTACGACATCGCGCGCCTCACGCCTGCGCAGATCGAGTTTCTTGCCAAGAAGCTCACGCCGGAGCAGTACCGCGTCACGCAGAAATCGGGCACCGAGGCCGCGTTCTGTGGCAACCTGGTCGACAACCACAAGGACGGCATCTACACCTGCGTGGTGTGCGGGCTGCCGCTGTTCCGCAGTTCGGACAAGTTCAACTCCGGCACGGGATGGCCGAGCTTCTTCCAGCCCTTCGATCGCGATCACATCGCGTACATCAAGGACGGCAGCCACGGCATGGAGCGCATCGAGATCCAGTGCGCGCGCTGCACCTCGCACCTGGGCCACGTGTTCGAGGACGGCCCCAAGCCCACGGGCCTGCGCTACTGCCTCAACTCGGCGGCGCTGAACTTCGTGGAGAAGGGCCAGCCGCTGCCGCCTGAAAGCCAGCCATTGGCGCTGAAGACGGCGTACTTCGCGGGCGGCTGCTTCTGGGGCATCGAGTACCGATTCCAGCAGTGCCCCGGCGTGGTGAGCGCCGAGAGCGGCTACATGAACGGCAAGACCGACAACCCCGACTACGAG
>RFQW01000146.1 GCA_009924765.1 Planctomycetota bacterium
GTGGCCTTCTTCGGCGGCATGCTGCTCAACTTCACCCCCTGCGTGCTGCCGGTGATTCCGCTGAAGATCATGTCGCTCAGCGCGGCGGCCGGCGATCGCGTGCGCTGCCTGCGACTGGGACTGGTGATGAGCGCGGGCGTGGTGGCGTTCTGGTTGCTGCTCGGCTTGCTGGTGGGCGGCCTGAGCGACTTCACCACCTCGAATCAGCTGTTCCAGTATCCGCTTTTCACGATCGGCCTCGGGCTGTTCATCGCGTTGATGGCCTTCGGCATGGCGGGCTTCTTCAGCGTGAACCTGCCGCAGTGGGTGCACTCGATCGACGCGAGCCACGAGACCATGGGCGGCAGCTTCGTGATGGGCATCATGACCGCGGTGCTGAGCACGCCCTGCACCGCACCGCTGATGGGCGCCGCGGCGGGCTGGGCTGCGGCAAGCGGAAGCCTGGCCACCGTGCTGACCGTGTTCGGCACCATCGGCACGGGCATGGCCGCACCGTATGCGCTGCTGAGCGCGTTCCCGCAGATGGCGCGCAGCATGCCACGCAGCGGACCGGCGAGCGATGTGGTGAAACAGGTGATGGGCCTGCTGCTGATGGCGGCCGCGGCGTTCTTCATCGGCGCGGGCGTGAACGGCTGGCTGCCCGCGCCCAGCATGGTGCACTGGTGGATCGTGGGCGGCTTCGGCGTGGCGGCCGGACTGTGGATGGCCTGGCGCACGCTGCGCATCACGCGAAGCCTTGCACGCCGCGTGGCGTTCGTGTCGCTGGGATTGCTCATGGCCCTCGTCAGCGCGGGCGTGACGCGCGAACTGGGCATGGATCATGGCCGCATCGCCTGGGTGCGCTACAGCGCGCAGGCGCTCGAACAGGCCAAGAACGATGGTCGCGTGGTGCTGCTCGACTTCACCGCCGAGTGGTGCCTGAACTGCAAGGCGCTCGAGAAGGCGGTGCTGGATCGCACCGAGGTGGCGGCGGCGATCTCGCAGCCCGGCGTGACGGCACTGAAGGTGGACATCACCAGTCGCTCCAGCGATGGCTGGAACCTGCTGCACGCCTACGACCGCGTGAGCATTCCGCTGCTGGTGCAGAAGGCCGACGGCACGGTGACGCTGAAGAGCGACGCCTACACGCCCGAGCAGGTGCTCACGGCGCTGAAGCAGGCGCTGGCGAAGTGACGCGCCCCGCCAGCATCTCGGCCTCCATGCGATCGCGCGGCGCGAGTCGCGCCAGCGGATCCAGCGCGAACGAATCGTCGGCGCGCAGCGCGGCGGTGGCGTACACGCGCGACTCCACGGCGTACATGGCCGGCTCCTGACGCGCCAGCGCATTCGCCAGGCGCGCCGCTCGCAGCCACGCGGCCGAGGCGCGCGGATCGAACGCGGTGACATCCAGCGCTCGCTGCAGCGCGGCGACCAGATCCGGCGTCAGCTTCGAGGCGCTGGCGCGCACTTCCCATGCCAGTGCGGCCGCGTGCAATGCATCAAGATGCGACGCCTGCTGCAGGCCCGCGCCGTTGCGCGCGGCATCGTCGGCATCCTTCGCGGCGGCCAACGCCAGCGCCATGCCTTCGGGCGAACCAAGTCCCCGTGCCGCCGCGGCACGCAGCATCTGATCGCTGGCCAGCAGGCGACTCCACGGACGCAACGCATCCGCGGCGTTCACGCGCGCCTTCACCGGTTCGATGCCGGAGCCGGCGCGCATGGATGCGGCCAGCTGCGCGGCGGCGTCGCCCAGCGCGCTTTCCATGCGTCGATGCGCCGACCACCCCAGCGCACAGACCAGGCACGCGAAACCGGCCGCCGACGCGGCGGTCACGCGCCATGTCATGCGCGGCGTGCGACGAAGTTCCTCCGCATCGGGCTGCAATGCATGCGGCGGCACCGCGGCACCAAGCATCACCAGCAGCCACGCGCACGAACCGGGATTCCACAGCGTCATCTCCACCTGACCCTGGCACAGCATCACCAGCGCGGCGGGGAACAGCATGTGCGCGCCGCACGAGCGCGCGGACCACAGTCGCGGCATCAGCGTGACCGCGGTGCCTGCCCAGGCGATGCCGCCCACCAGTCGCACCATGAGCGAGGTGGCATCCAGCGTGTGGATTTCCGCCTGCAGGCTGAGCGCCATCGCCACCAGCACGGCGAGCATGGTGATGCGCTGCGCCAATCCGTCGCGCGATTCGGGTGCGGGCAGCGGCGTTGGTTCCATCGCGGCGCCGCGTGCCGACCACACCAGCATGGCCAGGGCCGCGGCGATCCACGCCAGACTCGCCACACCAAGCTGTGCCATCCAGTCCACGAACGCCGCATGCGCGCTCTGCACGATCTCCACCGCATCCATGGGGCGCAGTCGCGCGCTGGCATCCTTGAATCCCTCGGGTCCGGTGCCGATCAACGGATGCTCGCGCCAGGCGCTCCACGCGGTCTGCAGGTAATGCCAGCGGAACAGCAGGCTGCGTTCGCCCGGCATGACGCCGGCCAGCACCAGCGCGCGCCCCGCCGCCGCCAACGCGGACGCGGCGACCAAGCCAAGCGAAGCCGCCACCAACAAGCCGGGCCGCACGCGCATCCATCGCAGCGCAGCCACCGCGGCCATGCCGATGCACAGCGCCGCGATGGCGCCCTTGCTGCCGTTCATCAGCACCGCCACCGCGCACGCAGCCGACAGGAATCCCCACGACACGCTCTCCTTGCGCTCGGAGCGCGGCAGCCCGGCGATGGCCGCCGCCGCCACCGCCAGCACGCCCGCGAAGATGTTGGAGAGCCCGAACCAGCCGGTCATCTCGCGCTGCTCCAGCCGACGCACATAGCTCATGGCCTGCGGGCCGGTGGGATCCCAGCCGCGATCATCGAAGAACGCCGCGTCGCGACCTGCGGCGTGGAAGTACGCGACGGTGCTCGGCTGCTCCTGGAACCACTGCCACGCGCCGCGCGCAAGCCACAGACAGCACACGCCAAGCAGCGTGGCCACCATCGCGCTCCACGCCAGACGCGCCTGCTGTCGCGGATTGCGCGCCACCGCCACGGCCGCCGCGCACGCGATCCACGCAACGATCCAGTTCCAGCCGCGCCACCCGATCGCGC
Source organism: Planctomycetota bacterium (assembly GCA_009924765.1). Lineage (GTDB taxonomy): Bacteria > Planctomycetota > Phycisphaerae > Phycisphaerales > SM1A02 > SYAC01. The sequence goes on from RFQW01000146.1 coordinate 3,082, forward strand.
CGAAGGTGCTCTCGTTGCCAAGTCGCAGCACCACCACACCCAAGGCACCAAGCGCCACCAGCATGGCGGCGCGACCCGCGAACAGGAAGAGCAGCGCGGCACTCGCCGCGGCGATGCCCGCGTCGATCAGCAGGCTTCCAGCAGGACCAAGTCCCGCGTAGGCGCTCGGATCAAGCACCGGATCCACATCGAACCATGGCTGCGGCGTGAAGGCCACCAGCGTGCGCAGGCACACCAGCGCCGCAAGCGTCGCACCCAGCATGGCCGGCCACGCGCGCTTCATCGCTTCAGGATTCCTTCGGCCCATGCCAGCACCGCCACCGCCAGCAGCGATTGCACAAGCAGCAGGCACGCAAGCCACGGCGGCGCGCTGCCAAGGCCCACGCCGCCGATGCCGGTGATGGCCGTCAGCGCCCAGATGGCCATCACCGCACCATGCTTCGAGAAGCCGCGCTCCACCAATCGGTGCGAGAGATGCTGCTGATCACCCACCAGCGGACTGCGCCCCTGCCGGATGCGCAGCACGCTGGTTGCCAGCAGGTCGTAGATGGGAATCGCGAGCACCACCACCGGCGTGAGCACGCCGTACCAGTGCGTGCCAAGCGCGTACTGCGGATCGGCCGGATCGGTGAACACGCATCGCACCGCGAGCGCCGCAAGCAGCAGACCAAGCGGCTGACTGCCTCCATCACCCATGAAGATGCGCGCGCCACCACGCGGCCTGAAGTTGAAGCACAGGAAACCGAGCAGCGCACCCGCCAACAGCGCGAAGAGTGCGGCGATGAACCACTGCCTGGCCGCCAGCGCGCCCGCCATGAACAGCAGCGCGCACACCGCGCCCACGCCGCCGGCGAGTCCATCCATGTTGTCGAGGAAGTTCATCGCGTTGGTGATCGCCAGCATCCACAGCACGCCCAGCGCCACGCTCACGCCCACGCCCCACGCTCCCTGATGGTCGAGCAGCGTGAGCGGTCGCACATCGGCGAACCACGCCAGCGCGATGGCCGGCAGCGCCTGCAGCGCGAACTTCAGGCCAGGCCCCATCGCGCGGCGATCATCCACCGCACCGGCGATCAGCATCCACACCGTGCAGGCGAGCAGCGTCCAGCCGAAGCGCTGGCCTTCCTGCAGGCGCTGCGCATGGGCGCCCGCCCCCTGCCACAGCCGGTCCAGATCCACGGGCAGCGCCCCCGAAAGCACAAGCAATCCCCCCAGCAGCGGCAGCACGAAGGCGGACACGAAGGCAACGCCACCCACATTGGGCACGCGGCAAAGCGTCTTCAAATGCCCGGCAAAACCCTGCGAATCCATGGCCTGCAGCCGATGGCCCACAGCGATCATCGCGGCCGTGAGGGGCAGCGAGAGCAGCAAGCCAACCAGGAACAGGCCCGGCGCAAGCCACGACATGCCGCTACTGTAATCGCACATGGCCATGAAGCGCGTCACCGTGTACTGCAGCAGCAGCACCAGTCTGGAGCCCAAGTTCTTCAACGCCGCCACCAAGCTGGGCGAGGCCATGGCCAAGCGCGGCCTGGAGCTGGTCTATGGCGGCGGCGGCATCGGCCTGATGGGCGAGGTGGCGCGCAGCCTGAAGAAGAACGGCGGCCGCATCCACGGCATCATCACCAAGCGGCTGCTCGCGCTGGAACAGGGCTTCGATGGCTGCGACGAGCTGATGGTGGTGGACACCATGAGCGAGCGCAAGAAGCTGATGGCGCAGCACGGCGAGGCCTTCATCGCGCTGCCCGGTGGCCTTGGCACCTTCGAGGAATTCTTCGAGGTGCTGGTGCAGCGACAGGTGGGCGAGCACTGCAAGCCCATCGGTCTGGTGAACCTGGGCGGCTACTACGACCCGCTGATCAACCTGATCGATCACGGCATCGAGCATCGCTTCATCAAGCCCGCGGTGCATGGTCTGCTGCAGGTGCATGAGGATCCCGAACTGTTGCTCGACGGCGTGCTGCAGGCGGTGCCGTTCGAGATCGATCCCGACCGCTTCCTTCCGATGGGCAAGGGATGAAGCCCGAACCCGTGGGCCTGATCGCGGGCAGCGGCGAGCTGCCCATGCTGGTGGCGCGCGGCGCGCGTGCGGCCGGTCGCCCCGTGGTGTGCG
>RFQW01000147.1 GCA_009924765.1 Planctomycetota bacterium
GCGCCTGCCACCGCATGCCCCGATCGCTGCGCGCGCAGCGCCTCGCGCGCCTCGATGATGCGATTGCGGAATTCGTGCGCATCGATGATGCCGGTCAGGTGCATGTCGTGCGCCTGCCCAGCGCTGTGGCCGGCGGTCTCGAACTTCAGCGTGCTCAGGTGAAAGTGGCGCAGCAGGGGGCCCTCGATGAAGGTGACGTCCTGGATGTTCTCCAGCGGGATCGTCTTCTCCACTTGGAACAGGATGCCCTTGCGGAAGCGCAGCGTGCGATCGCCCAGCTCGCACTGCAGCAGGTCGAAGTAGTGGCGTGCCCACCACTGGCCCACGCCGCAGAACCAGATCAACGCCAGCGGCAGGCCGATGATGGACAGCGCCATCGAGAGGCCGATGGTCACCACCAGATAGGAACGGATGAGCGGGTTGAACTGCGCGTTTGCGGGCGCTGCATCAGGCTTCGAGGCATGCATGGTCGCGACAGGCTAGCACTGGCGCGAACAGCGCGGCCCGTGCCTCGGCTCACGGCGACTCAGCGTGCCACGAGTTCGGATCCGCGCCCATGCGTTGGCCGAGATCTGAAAGTGATCGCATGGTGTTCGCGTTGAAGTGTGCGGCATCCGGATCGGGCGGCATCCACGTGGGCGGCACCGCGACCCATCGCACCTCGCACTCGCCGTCGCCGCGCAGTCGGTTCACCTCGGCGAACAGGAACAGGTGCCGAAGCGTGAGTTCGGTGAACGAGCGCGTGGCGATCTTGAGGCTGCGCATCGCGATGGACAGCCATTTGGGCTGCACGGTCATCGCCGGGGCCTTCAGGTACTCGTTCATGATCACCCAGTAGCGGATCTTCGGAATCGGCGCGTCGGGATAGCGCTTCTTCCACATGGCGCCGAAGGTCTCGCCCTTGCCCAGCACGCCGTCGTAGAAGCCGTAGAAGATGTTGCCGGTGAGCACGCCGTCGACGAGCAGGTCGTCCTCGATCAGCTGTGGGGCGAACACGCCAGGCACGGCGCTTGTGGCGAGCAGCACGTGCCTGAGTGGCTCGATGTCTCCCGTCTGCACCGCCTTGCGGGCGATCGCCACGCAGTCGAACCTGTGCGATGCGGCTTCGTCGGCGTCGGTGGCCTGAATCAGCAGTTGGCGCCCCGAGGCGCCGGCATCGACGATCCGCTGCGCGAACGGCAGATCGATGTAGGCATCGATCTCCCGCTCCAGCCCGGGAATGTGGGCCAGACTCGCGTTGTCCGGGTGGAAGAACAGCATGCCGCGCGGCATCACCCAGTCGGGCTTGGGACTTCGGAACACCGCGTCGATCGCTTCGTCATCGTTCGTGGTGCCAAGAAACGCGGCCGGCGCGATGAAGCCACCGGTGCTCACGCCCGAAACGCCCTCGAAGGCGGGGCGCGCAAGCGGTCCGGGCGGCGCCTTCGACCAGCCGCGCAGGAACCCCGAGGCGAACGCGCCCATGTCGCCGCCGCCAGACAGGATCAGGAAGTCGACGGTGTAGTCGGGGTTGCGCGCCTGAATGGCGTGCACGGATTCGACCAGCCGCTCTCGATCCGCCAGACTCTGCTGCAGCGCCTCCTGAAAGTGTTGCGCGCGTTCCAGCAGCAATTCGGCGTTGTCCTCCGGTTCGCGATCGGGCATGCGCCCTGGCGGCGTGTGCCAGGCGTACAGCAGCGCCAATCCGAGCGCGAGGGCCATGCACGCCGCGCCGCTCACGAAGATCACGGCGGTGAAACGCCATGGCACGGAACGGAGCATGGAGATGGCGCGAGAGTGCGACTTCATTGGCGGGAACCCATATGGAAGGTAGCAGCAACGCGGGCGGAAACCTTGCTCAAGCACCCATCGCCAGCCCAAGGATCGTCACGCTGCGGCGGATGCCGCGCATGTCGCAGGCTTCCGGCAGGCGGCCCCACGGACTGAATCCTCGCGATCGGAACAGTCGCAGGCTGGGTTCATTGTGCGCGAAGCAGATGGCCAGGATGCGATCGATGCCGCACTCGGGCGCGCGCGCCAGCAGTGCATCCAGCATGCGCTGGCCAACGCCGCGACCTGCGGCGGCAGGTGCCACATACACGCTGATCTCGGCGCAGGGCGCGTACGCCGCGCGCGGCTTGAAGTCGGAGAAGCTGCCCCACGCGATCACGGTTCCGGCGTCGTCCGTCGCCACCAGCACGGGGCGGCGTCGCAGATCGCGATCTCGCCACCACGCCTGGCGCGCCTCTGGGGTCTGCGGCGTGAGGTCGGCAGTGGCCATGCCCGAAGGGATGGACGCGTTGTAGATCTCGCGAATCGCCTCGAGATCATGCTCGAGCGCCTCGCGGATGTCGATTTGTGCGTGCGGCGAAGGCTGCATGAGGCGGTCGGTCAGGCGTACAGCCGGCGCGTGGCTTCCAGTTCGCGCGCCACCAGCGCCTGCAGTTCGGGTGGCGAGATCACGCGCGCGTGCGAACCCATCTGCAGGATCCACCACAGGATCTCGTCGTAGCCGTTCACCGTGGCCGTGAAGCGCACGCCGCCGTCAGGCAGCGCTTCCGTGGTCTGCGTGCTGTGCCACATCGTTTCGACGATGTTCTTGCTGAACAGCTTGTCGAATTCCACGACCACCTTCAGCTGCTGGTCCCGGTTGGCGTCCTTGCTGAAAAGCTCCCACGCGCCGCGCAGATGCGTGTCCAGCTCGAAGTCGGTGGGGGCCTTGAAGGCGGTGGTGCTGGTGGCGGTGCGCTCGATGCGTGCCAGCTTGAACTGCCGCAGTTCGCCCTTGCTCTTGCCGTCAAGCACCTTGCCGAGCAGGTACCAGCTTCGCTTGGCGTGGAACAGGCACACGGGGCCAACCAGCCGCGCTGGAGCCGCCTTGCGCGCCTTGCCTGGTGCCGCGTCGGGACGCGCGACTTCGTCGATCGTCGAATACGAGATGCTGACCGCCTGGCCCTTCAGGTGCGCCTCCACGATGCGGGCGAAGGCTTCGGTCTGCTGTTCGGTGATGCGCGTGGGTTGGTGGCGCAGCTGGATGAAGCGGCGCAGTTGGCGCACGTTGGCTTCGTCGGCCGGATTCAGCAGGCGCTCGGTCTGCTTGGCTGCGCGCGAGGCGTCGCGGCGGGCGATGCTCAGCATGCCGCCCGTGAGTTTCTCGAGCACCACCACGCCCGCGATCGCTTCCTGCAGCTCGGGGCGCTCGGGCATGTGGCCATCGGGTGCGCTGCGGCCGTTCACCAGCCCGCGCATGGACACGATGTTCTTCTTCCACCAGGTGGGGTCGCCTTTCTGGATGGCCTGCAGGTCCCGTCGCGCGGTGCGCAGGCCGAAGCCGAAGCGATCGCAGATCCAGTTGACCAGATCGCCCTGACCTTGCTCGGCCGCGAGCCGAATCTCCATGTGGCGGTCGGCCACGGCCTTCTGCGTTGATCGAACCCCGCGCTTGCGCTTGCTTGTGCTCATGCGACAACCTCCGTGCGCGCGAGTCTATGGGCGCGTGGGGTCGGTGCGGCCGCGGGTTGTGGAGCAATCCGGAAGGGCTCGGGGCCGACATCATGTCAGCCCCACGGGGACACACTTTGGACACATCCGGCGCGCGGTGCCTCAGGCCGTGCTGGCCTGCAAGGCCTTGATCCAGCCGCTCTTGCCGTCCGGCAGGCGGATCTGGATCCAGCCGGGCCGCTCTTCCAGCACGCGGAATTCCACACCCTGGGAGAGAGGCTGCGTGAAGGCGGGCTCGAAGCCATCGCCGTTGCCCTTGCGCACCACCACGCCGTCGGCCACGGTGACGCCCTGCGGACGCCACGCCGGCGCGGCGATGTCCACGCCCACGGTGGCCGTGAGGATGGCGCCCAGAATGCCGAGCATCCACGCGGCAGGCACGGCCACGCGCTGCATTCGCCCTGCAAGCAGCGCCGGGGCCAGCAAGCGCACGATCACGATGCCCCATGCAGTCAGCCACATGCAGATGGCAAGCGTGAAGCGACTCTTCTGCGGCAGCAGGTGCCACCATCCAGCCACATCCTCGAGCAGCAGTCCGTTGCCGCGATCGAAGCGATCCTTCACCAGGGAGCGGGCATGCGCAAGGTTGGCTTGCAGACGACTGTCGCCAGGCATCAGGCGCTGCGCCTTCAGGTAGTTGCCGATGGCCGCGCCGGTCTGCCCAAGCTGCATCTGTGCGTTGCCCAGGTTGTAGAGCAGGGGTCCGTTCACGGCGCCTTGATCCACCAGCTCACCGAAGCCCTTCGCAGCCTTCTCGAACGCGGCGTTCGCTGCGGTGGCGTTGGTGCGCTGCAGTTCCACGCCACGGTCGTAACTGGCCTGTGCATCGGCAAGTGCGCCGGCATCGTCGGCCGCTGAAGCGCGCGGCGTGACAAGCGCCATGCAGGCGAGCAGGATGGCCAGGAAATGCTTCACGACGCGACCTCCTCGAGCACATCGGCCTTCCGGCGCTTCCACGACAGTCGATCAAGCTTGTGCAGCAAGGCTTCGGCATCGCGCCGCGCATTGGTCGCGTCGCCGCCACGATCTGGCGCGAAGGCGGCGCGTTCACCGGTTGACAGGAGCCCGTCCAGCGTCTGGCGCAGCTGATCATCGGCACCTGCCTGCACGGCCAACTGCACGGCCTGGCCGCGGGTGATGGTGCCCGCCGCGTGGCTGGTTCGATCGGCGATGTAGTTGCACATGGCTGTGGCAACGGCCGCGGCATCGGAGGCGTGCGCGACGGCTTCGCGCGCGTTTCGCAGCGCTCCCAGGGCGCGGGCAAGACCGCCATCCATCAGCAATGCGTCGCGGCGACGGCGAACGACAAGCGCCAGCAGCGCGAGCGCAGGCGGCACCAGCAGCAGTGACACGGCGCCCGCGCCGACACGCAGCCGCTGATCCTGCAGCAGGTCGCCAGTGGGGGCGGCGTTCGCGAGCAGTCCGCCCTCGACTTCGGTGAGGGTGGTGGCGGAAGGCTTGGCCGCGGCTGTGGCGCTGCGCTCGATGCGGTCGCCGCCCAGACGCTCGGCGGGACTCACCCGGATGTCGATCGGCTGCGTGCGCGCCACGGCGTACTGCCCTCGCTGCGGATCGAAGTAGGTGAACTCGATCGGCGGGATCTGCTTCACATCGATGCTGGTGGGGCGGACCGTCTGCGTGAAGGTCTTCACGCTGCCATCCACCGTGCCGGCCAGGGGATCGCTCGGCACGCGGAAACCGCCACCGAGCGA
>RFQW01000148.1 GCA_009924765.1 Planctomycetota bacterium
ACGAGGCCCAGCGCCGAAACGCAGAGCGGATCGCGCAGATCGTCGTAGAACGAGCCGACCTGATCTGCGAGCAACAGGCCCTTGTAGACCACGGTGCGCGACGAGAAGCTCGGCATGTAGAGCTCGGTCACGCCCGGCAGGGCATGCTTTTCCGCCATGGCGGCCAGGGGGTTCTGCGTCTGCTTGCGGATCGCGAGCAGCTTCTTTGCGGCCGGCTTGGGCACGTTGGCTGCATCAAGCAGACCACATGCGCCGCGCGCGGCCCCCGGCGTGTCGCCCAGTCGCTCCCACACCAGTGTTTCGACGAAGGGCTTCGACAGCGCCACCGTGACCAGACTCGATGCCCACGCCTCCTGCATGGCGGGACTCCATGCGCGTCGCCACCAACCGGCGCCCTTCACCGGCTCGCTAGGCACGCCCACCGCGCTGAGCATGACCTTGCACTCGAAGCCCATGAAACGGTCGAGCGCGGCGGACACCTGCAGCATGTCGCGTACGCCATAGCCCGCGGCGCGATCGCCCATGCGCATCTGCATGCCCACGGCGTCGAGGTGGATGCCCTCCTGCATCAGGCGCTCCAGGAATGTCCACGCCGTGATGGATCGCTTGCGATCGCTGATGGTCTCGCCGAAGGGATCGCCCAGTTCCACAAGCGTGCGCGCGCCGCGGCGACTCTGGCGGGCCAGCAGCGCTGCGCGGCGCGTGAGATCGATGCGCTCGGAGTCGCTGAAGGCGTACCACGCGTTGGTGTGCAGCCCGCTGCAGAGGTTCCACAGCGTGGCCACGGCGCGGTAGCGATGCACCACCTGCTCCATGAAGATGTAGCTGCGATCCACGATCGCCTTGTAGTCGCCCTTCAGCTTCTCCATCCACGATGGCACCCAGCCCGGGTCGAAGCACAGCAGCGGACCCGCCACGATGGGTCGCTTGTGCTGCGCCGCCAGCGCCATCCAGCGATCCACCGCGTCGAAGCGGAACTTGCCCGGCTCCGGCTCGATCTCGGACCACCGTGTCTCCACCGCCACCACGTCGAATTCCTTGGCCGCGCCGCCCGTCTTCGCCGGATCCAGCCGCGGATCCACGCGCACGCCGATCACGGTGCTGCTGGCCTTGCGCTGACCGTAGCGACGCTGCAGCGCGCCTTCGGCCTGCATCATGGCCAGTCGCTCGCTCGCCTCGATGGCGGCCACCAGCGACTCGCGCGCCTTGCCCTCGGCCACCAGCGCGTTGGGCTCGTTCATCGCCTGCACGAACAGCGTGCGCGCACGCTCCCAGATCTTGAAGCTGTCGCCGCCGCTGGCCGGGTCGAACAGCAGCCACTCCTCGCCCTTTGCGATGTAGCGGCTGATGCGGTGTCGGGCCAGCTCCAGGTTCAGCAAGTAGGGCTCGTCGCGCTGCGGCAGCAGGCAGGTCTGCAGCATCAGGCAACCCACCGGCTCCGCGTCGAACTCCAGGCACAACGCGGTGGCGGTGCCTTCCTCGGGCCGGCACACCAGACGCCCGTCGATCAGTTCCACCGTGCCTGCCACCGGCTGGTCGTCTCGACCAAGCAGGTGCGCACGCATGAGCGGCCGCTCGCGCGACGGGCCCTTGGGGTCATGGATCAGGAACTGCAGCATCCGTCGGGCGAGTGTAACGGAGCCCGGTCAACTTCCCGGAATGCGGGCGAAAATGCTTCCTCTAAACTGACGCGCGTGACCACGCACGCCCACAGCCTTGCCGATGGCTCCGTGATTTCGACCGACCTGCCGCTGCCGAACAGGCGCCAGGGAAAGGTGCGCGATCTGTACGAACTTCCGCACACGCCTGGTGAGCCGGATCGCGTGCTGGTGGTTGCCAGCGACCGCGTGAGCGCCTTCGATGTGGTGATGCCCACGCCCATTCCGCAGAAGGGCGCCCTGCTCACGCGCATCAGTCTGGAATGGTTCCGCTTCATCCGCTCGCAGCACATCGTGGAGGATCACTTGCTGGGCGCGGATCCCGCGATGGTGCCAGGCCTGTCCGACGCCGACCGCGCGATGCTGGTGGGTCGCAGCATGATCTGCCGCAAGGTGGACATCGTGCCCATCGAGTGCGTGGTGCGCGGCTGGCTGGCCGGCAGCGGCTGGCAGGAATATCGCGAGCACGGCGCGGTGTGCGGCGTGAAGCTGCCCGCCGGCCTGCAGAAGTTCGGGCGTCTGCCGGAACCGATCTTCACCCCCGCCTTCAAGAACGCCGTGGGCCACGACGAGAACTGCACCTTCGCGCAGGCCGCCGAGCGCGTGGGCTTCGATCTGATGGATCGGCTGCAGGCGTTCAGTCTGGCCATCTACAACGCCGCTGCCGAGCGCTCGCTGCAGCGCGGGCTGGTACTGGCCGACACCAAGTTCGAGTTCGGGTTCGCGCTCGATGCCTCGGGCGCACCCACCGATCGCCTGCTGCTTGCCGACGAGGTGCTCACGCCCGACTCGAGCCGCTACTGGATGGCCGACACCGTGGGCACCGGCCGCGAACCCGCAAGTCTGGACAAGCAGTTCCTGCGCGACTGGCTGCTGGCGGAGGAAGCCGCAGGCCGCTGGAATCGCCAGCCACCCGGACCCACGCTGCCCCCCGACATCGTGCGTCTCACGCGCGAGCGCTACGAGCGCGCGGCCGAGATGCTGGCCGCGCCGTAACCAAGTCCCATATGAGGGACGGGGGTGTTTATTGGACCGCGCCGCGCCTCACCGCAGGCAGGCATCCGCCACATTGCGAAGTAGCATCGCGACCGTCATCGGCCCAACGCCACCAGGCACCGGCGTGATGAAACCGGCCACCTGACGCACGGCCTCGAAATCCACATCGCCGCTCGTGGTGGTCACGCCCGAAGCATCCAGCTTGCGGTGAATGCCCACGTCGATCACCACCGCACCGGGCTTGATCCAGTCGGCCTTCACCAGATGTTGCACGCCTGCCGCCACCACCAGCACATCGGCCGTGCGAGCGATGGCCGCCATGTCGCGCGTGAACTTGTTGCCGCTGGTCACCGTGGCCTCGGCGCGCATCAGCAGCACCGCCACCGGCTTGCCCACGATGTTGCTCGCCCCCACCACCACGCAGTGCGCGCCGCGCAGCGTCACGCCGCTGGCTTCCACCAACTCCACCACCGCGCGCGCCGTGCATGGCACCAGGCTGCGGCGGCCGTAGACCACGTTGCCGATGTTGGCGGGATTCACGCCTTCCACGTCCTTGTCGGGCGCGATCAGACTCTGCACGCGCTCCACATCCACGCCCGTCGGCAACGGCAGGTGCACCATGATCGCGCGCACCGACTCGTCCTCGTTCAGCAGCAGCACGCGGCCGGCCACTTCCTCGAAACCGCTGCCCTCGGGCAGGCGATGCAGGCGGTACTCGATGCCCACTTCGCCGCAGGTTCGCGCCTGATTCTGCGCGTACAGCTCGGCCGCGGAGTCGTTGCCAACCAACCGCATCGAGCCGCGCAGGCCGCCCCGCCTTGGCGATGCGCTCGCGCACCTGGTTTCGAACCGCCGCTGAAAGGGCCTTGCCGTCGAGGATCTTGGCGCTCATCGCGCGGAGCATACGGCCCGGTAGCATCCGTGCTTCTTCAAGGAGAAAACCATGCTCACCGCCGCCCTTCTCGCCCTCTCGCTCGCCGCCGACCCCGCCGCACTCGACATCGGATCGAAGGCGCCAACGATGGCGCAGGAAACCTGGATCAAGGGCGACGCCGTCAACGGCTTCGAGCCCGGCAAGATCTACGTGGTGGAATTCTGGGCCACCTGGTGCGGCCCGTGCATCAAGAGCATTCCGCATCTCAGCGCCACGCAGAAGGCGCACCCCGAGGTGACGGTGATGGGCATCGCCGCCAGCGAGCGCAAGAAGAAGGACCAGCCCGACACGCGCCTCGACGGCCTGAAGACCTTCGTGGAGAAGAAGGGCGACGACATGGCCTACCGCGTGGCCTTCGACGAGGACCGCAGCATGGGCAAGGCGTGGATGGACGCCGCGGGCCAGAACGGCATTCCCTGCGCGTTCATCGTGGGCAAGGACGGCATGATCGAGTGGATCGGCCACCCCATGGGCATGGACGAGCCGCTGGCCGCCGTGCTGGCTGGCAAGTGGGATCGCAACAAGGCGAAGAGCGAAGCCGAGGCCGAGAAGGCGATGGAAGCCTTCATGGAGAAGGAACTGCCCAAGCTGGCCAAGGCCGCCGAGGCAAGCGGCGACTGGAAGCCCGTCACCGCGCGCATCGACGAGATGGCCGCCAAGTCGAGCGACCCCACGCAGCTGCGCATGCTGAAGTTCCAGGTGCTGTCGCAGGCCGATCAGAACGCCGAAGCCATCGCCACCGCCAAGCAGCTGCTCGACGCCAAGATCGGCGCCGAGGGCTTCAACATGATCGCCTGGACCATCGCCACCGAGATGGACGACAAGGGCCGCGACCTGAACGTTGCGCTGTCGGCCGCCAACAAGGCCGTGGAAGCCTCCAAGGGCGAGGATCCGATGGTGCTCGACACCCAGGCCCGCGTGTACTGGGAGATGGGCAACGGCGCCAAGGCCGCGGAGATCGCGACCAAGGCCGTTGCGCTGGCCGAGAAGTCCGGCGTGTCCGGCGAAGTGTTGAGCGACATGCAGTCGTCGCTGAAGCAGTACAAGGGCGGCTCGAAGAAGTGACGCGCAGCGCGAGACGCGCTCAGCCCACCGCCACTTCGCACTGCTCGGCCGCGCTTCGGTAGATCGCGTCGATCGCCGCCTGCACCGCGCGTCCCTGCGTGGCCGTGGCCACTGGCTCGCCACCCTGCTCTAGCAGTTGCTTGAACGCGCGCGACTGCGCGTCCCACCCCTGCTGCATGGGATCATCGGCCACGAAGTGCGGCGACAGATCGGCCGGCACGCCGATCGACTCGGTTGCCAGCGTCAGCTTGCGATCCTGCAGGCCGAACTGGCAGCCACCCGCCTCGCCGAAGATCGCCAGCCCATCGGGCAGCGCATTGTCGGGCACATTCATCGCCCACGTGGCGTTCAACTCGATGGTGGCACCGCCCTCGCAGCGCAGCAGCGCCGTGACATGGTCCTCCACATCGCAGGTGCCCTTGAAGTCCGGCGGCCCCGCCCACATGTTGGTGTGCGCATAGTGCTCCATGCGCTTGCCGAAGGTCGAATAGATCGCGCCGCTGGCGCGCAGCACCTT
>RFQW01000149.1 GCA_009924765.1 Planctomycetota bacterium
GCGTCCATGGCTTCGCGCACCAGCGGGTTTTCGGCGATGCCCTGCTCCATTCCATGCGCCGGCGCGGCACCCACCACCGGCGCTTCGCGCGGTGCATCCACCGCGACCTTCCATGTTGGGCCAAGCGCCTTGCGCACAAGTTCCTGCAGCGGCTCGATGCGACGGGCCGCGAACGCGCCACTCATGGCCGGCCTCGCTGGCAACGCGAAGGCGAAGCGTCTGGCCGCTGATGGCAACGGGCTCAAGCGCCTCCACCATGGCGGCGTCGCGCGCCACCACCGCGATGGCGGTGATGCGAGACCAGGCCTCTGCAACGTCTGCGGGTTGCGTGATGGAGGATTGGGTGGCGGGGCTTTGCGTGGAAGCTGGTCGCGCAGTCGGCGCAGGCGCGGTGACGGGCGCCGGGGCAGCACGGACTGGTGCCGCAACGACACGCGCAGGTTCGGGCTCGGAAGGAACTGGACGCGCGACCACCGCGGGCGCCTCCACCCTGACGGGCCGCATCGCAGCCGGCGCCTCACTTACCTTTTTTTTTTCGTCCGCCGACCCGCTCGAGGCATCGATCGGCTCGAAGCCTCGGTGCAGGCACAGACGCGCCAATGTGGCATCGAACACGGTGCGCGGCGAACTGGTGCTGCGAGCCGACCGAAGGGCCGCCTCGCACACTGCCACCAGATGCACCAGCTCCTCGCTGTCGAAGTGCTCCGACTCGGCGGCGGCCTGCGCCTTCGCCTCGGGGGCCAGTTCCACGAGATCGGTATCCGCGCCGCAGGCACGCAACACCAGCAGGTCTCGCAGGCGCGCGGCCAGCAGTTCGAGCGACTGCTCCACCGGGCAACCGCTCTCGAGCAGTCGCGCACCGGCCTGCAATCCAGCCTTGGCATCGCCCGCAACCGCTGCCGCCGTCACGGCCGCGATCAGCGCGGCATCCGGCAGACCAAGCGTTTCTTCCGCCAGTCGCGCGGTCAGCGTGCCACTGGCCGCGGCGATGAGTCGATCGAGCAGGCTGAGCGCATCGCGCATGCTGCCGTTGCCCAGGCGCGCAACAAGATGCACCGCGGCATCGTCGGCCTGCAGGCCTTCCTGCGCCAGCACGTTCTTCAGGTGCTCCACGATGCGGCCCGTGGCGATGGGCTTGAAGTCGAAGCGCTGGCAGCGGCTCTGGATGGTGGCGGGTACCTTGTGCGGCTCGGTGGTGCACAAAATAAATTTCACGTGCGGCGGCGGTTCCTCCATGGTCTTCAACAGCGCGTTGAAGGCCGGGGTGGTGAGCATGTGCACCTCGTCGATAATGTAGATGCGGTACGGGCTGCGCGCCGGCGCGATGCCCGCCTTGCTGATGAGGTCGCGCGCATCGTCCACGCCGCGGTTGCTGGCGCCGTCGATCTCGATCACGTCCAGATCCTCGCCGCGCAGGATGCTGGCACCCACCGCCTCGGCCTGCTGCAGATCGCTGCTGGCGTTCAGGGCGCGCGCGAACACGCGTGCCATGCTGGTCTTGCCCACGCCGCGCGTGCCGCAGAACAGGTAGGCGTGCGCCGTGCGCCCCATGCTGATGGCGTTCTGAAGCGTGCGGGCGATCGACTCCTGACCGATCAATTCGTCGAAGCTGCGGCTGCGGTAGCGCCGCGCCAGCACGGTGTAGCCCTTGGGCGCCGGCTCGATGGCGCCCGGAATCAGCAGGCCATCGCCTGCCGGTTCCGTCGCTTCGATGTCCTTGGTCTTGCGCGCCACACGAGCTCCTTGGAAGGTTTCGACGATGCGGAGGACGGCCAGGCTTGCGCCGGCATGGGCGACGCCGCTTATGGCTGCTGCGGTCAAGCTCTGACCAGGTTCACGAGCCGTCCACCCGACGGGCCCGACCGTCCTCCGACATCGTCGATCGATGGATCGTAGCGGGCAACCTTGCACTCGTACAATCGCTTTCCATGAGCAGCGAACCCGTCGACGACGCCGCCGCGCAACCCGATGCGAACCCCGTGGATGCGGCGGCCAACACCCCCGCCGCGCGCGAGCCGTCGATCTCGGTGGCGCCGGTGCTGCCCGAAGGTCGCGACGCGCGCGCCGGACGACTCACGCTGCTCGTGATCCGCTCGCTGTTCATGGTGCTGCTCGTCAGCGTGACGCTGCTCACGGTCAGCAGCACGCGCACCACCGCCGACTTCGGATTCAGCACCATCACGGGACTGGTGATCGCGGCCACCGCGGTCGGCCTGCTGGTGGTGGCCATCGATGCGCTCACCCCCAACAAGCGACTCGCCGGCGTGGTGGGCGTGTATCTGGGCGTGTGCCTTGGACTGGTGGGCGCGGTCGCCTTCGGCGCGCTGCTCGACACGGTGGCCAAGGCCTGGGAACTGCAGGAGGCGGTCGGCATCTATCTCACGCTGACGAAAGCCGTGGTGGGTCTGGTGTTCTGCTACCTCAGCATCAGCGTGGTGCTCACCACGAAGGACGATCTGCGCCTGGTGATTCCTTACGTGGAGTTCTCGCGCACCCGCCGCGGCGTGCGTCCGTGGGTGGTGGACACCAGCGTGCTGATCGATGGACGCCTGCTGCCGCTGGCCGCCACGGGATTCATCGACGCGCCGCTGGTGGTGCCGCAGTTCGTGGTGGATGAACTGCAGAAGCTGGCCGACAGCGGCGATCGCACCAAGCGCGCGCGCGGCCGTCGCGGCCTGGAACTGCTGGCGAAGCTGCGCGAGAACCCGCAGGCCGACGTGAGCCTGCAGGATTTCCGCGTGGGCGGCATGAGCGTGGATCGCATGCTGATCGAGGCCGCGCGAAGCGAGAACATGCGACTGCTCACGCTGGACGCGAATCTGGAGGCGGTGTCTCGCATCCAGGGCGTGACGGCGCTCAACCTGAACGATCTCGCCAGCACCATGAAGCCTGGGGTGGGTCCCGGAGACAGCTTCAGTCTGGCCATCGTGAAGCGCGGCGAGAACCCTGGTCAGGGCGTGGGCTATCTGCCGGACGGCACCATGGTGGTGGTGGACGACGCACAGTCGCGCGTGGGCGCCACGCTGCAGGTGTGCGTGAACAACGTGGTGCAGACCGCGGCTGGCCGATTGGTGTTCGCCAAGATCGAAGGCGAGGCGCCGGCCACGCGCGAGAGCATGGCCGAAGCCGCCACGCGACAGCCCCGCCACCGCGGACACGAACCGCGCCGCGAACGCGATTGAGATGTTCGTCAGGCCGCTGCGCGAACGCTGAGCACCGCCTCGGCCAGCGCACGGATGCTGCCGGTTGGCGCGTCGCCGGTGGGGTCGCGAAGCGCTTCCTCCACCTTGGCCAATGATTCGGGCGGCATGCCCTTCAGCAGGCGCTCGGCGGCCCACGGCTCCAGGTTCAGCAGCAGCTGCGCCACTTCATTGGCGCTGGTGCCGCGCTGCTCCAGCCGTTCCACCAACGCCGTGGCGATCAATGCGCTCTGTTCGGCAACACTGCGGTGAAAGGCCATGGACAGCGTGCCGGTGATCGGGTCATCGCTCGAGGCGGGCTGGATCAGGTGCGGCTCGCTCGGCACGGTGCGCCATCGGTAGACCATCAGCACCACGGCCACGGCCGCAACGAAACCGCCCACCCACACCGCCGTGTTCCATCCTGAATCCGTTGAAGCCACGAGAGCGGGCTGCGCAGCGCGCACCACTGGCGCAACCGTTGCCGCGCTTCGCGGCGCCGCAGCCTGCGCGGCCACCAGCGCCTGACGACCTTCCGCGGACTGCTGCTCATCCAGTCCGGCCGCGCGCGCGCGAATGCCGAATGCCGGTCACTTCGTCGATCACGGTCACATCCTGCGCCTTCAGACCAGGCACCGCCGCGGCCAGCAGCGTGCCGGTTGCATCCACCAGCGGCAGCGGCACCACACCATCACGCATGTGGATGGTGACCACGGCCGAGGGGCCGTTGGCACGCGCGTCGCCTGAAGCCGCTGTGAGCACGGTCACATCAAGCACATCGGGGCGTCGGCGCAGCACCTCTTCCACGCGGGCCACGGAGGCACGCAGGCGACGCTCGCGCGCCTGCTCCTCGGTGAGGAAGGGATTGTCGGCACCGCTGAACCAGCTCGAGGCATCGTTGGTGGTTCGCGTGGCGACGGATGGAATCGCTTCGGGCGCGGCGGCAACCGCGGTCACCGGCGCCTCGCGCTTGAAGGCCACCACGGCCACGGGCAGCACCGCGACCACCACCGCCCCGGCCCAGGCCAGGGGTGCGTTGCGGACGGAATCGAACAGGTTGGTGTGGAAACTCGGCTTCACAAGGGCCTCCATGCCCAGCTAGGCGAACGGACGCACAGTGTTTCGACCGTTTCAGCCCCCCCCGTGCAATTTCGGACCGCCGGAGTCAGCCGCGCACCACCACCGTGCGCGTGATGGTCTCGGGCACCCCCACCCCGCGGGGGCTCAGCAGGGTGGGAACCGCGATCAGGGGCGACAGCATCACCAGTCCCTTGAACAGGTTGCGAACCACATGCCGCCACCAGGCCACCGGCACGCCATCCTGACCAAGCACCGCTCCGCCGAGCAGCCGCTTGCCAAGCGAACGGGCGCCCACCGCTTCCTCGATGGCGCCGAAGCCCACCGTTCCGATCGTCATGAACAGGTAGGGCATGGCGTCAGCCAGATCGAGTGACCAGAACGGCGGCACGAGCAGGCGCTCGAAGTCCGCATCGAAGGCCAGCAAGGCGGCACCGCCCGCAGGCGCCGCATCGATCAGCAGCGCGAGCAGTCGCTGCGCCTTCGGCATGATCACCAGCGAAACCGCCGGCGCAGCGTCACCAGCGACGCTGCGGATCAGGAAGGCAAGCATGAGCGCGCCCAACGACAGCACGCCAAGCACGGGCACATGGAACCAGCGACCTGCGACCGAACGCTGTTCGGCAAGCACGGACCAGGGCGAGAAACCGTCCGCGCCCGCCGCGCACTCCGCCCATTCAACATCCGTGCCGCGCACCCGGACCGCCGCGAAGCCATCGCCCCAGGGCAGCACCGTGGCATCGGACGGCACGGGTGCGAGCGCCTGAAACACGCCCATCTCGATACGACCCACCATGCGTGGATCGCCGACGACCGCCGTCATGCGCGCGCCACCGCGCAACGACACCGCGGTGTCGGGCAGCGACAGCGGCATGTCCTTCCACGCATCAGACACCCGCTTCCAG
>RFQW01000150.1 GCA_009924765.1 Planctomycetota bacterium
TCATCGACTTCTGGGCCACCTGGTGCGGTCCCTGCATGAAGGGCCTGCCGAAGGTCGATGAGTTCGCCAAGTGGGCGGCCGCCAGCGGCAAGCCCATCAAGGTGTTCGGCATCAACACCATGGAAGAGGATGAAGGCACCGCCGACCGCATGTCGAAGATCGACGCGTTCTGGAAGAAGAAGGCGCTGAGCTTCCCCACCCTGGTTGACGCCGACAATTCGATCAGCAAGGCCTACGGCGTGCAGGGCATTCCCTTCACGGTGGTGATCGACCCGCAGGGCAAGATCGCCGACGTGCACATGGGTCTGGTGCCCACGCTGGTGGAAGACCTGAAGAAGGCCAGTGAAGCGGCGCTTGCGGCGCCTGCACCGGCACCCGCGTCGAAGGGCTGATGCACGCAGCACTGCTGGCCGTGGCGCTTGCCGCAGGGCAGGCGGATGTGCCCAAGCTGCAGGCGATGCTGCACGCATGGCGCAACACGCCCGCTGCGGCGGCCGTGGCCACGCAGGTGGTGGTCAGCGAGGCTGCACGCGAAGGCGTGGCCAGCGTGGAGCCGTGCGTGATCGCGTGGGAGGCCAGCATTCCCAAGGTGGCGTTCCGTCAGGGCGGCCTGACGGTGGTGCTTGATGGCGATCGCCTGAAGGCGGCTGATGGCGATCGCCTGAAGGCGGCCCATGAGGCAGGCGATGCGGCGGTGGATCGCACCGTTGGCAAGGATCGACTTGCCGCGTGGAACACCAACTTCGCCGAGATGCCATGGCCGCAGCCAGGGTTGGCGCTTGCACCAGAAGCCGATGCGCTGCGCGTGTTCGACCCCGAGGCTGGTGCGCTCGAGGTGAAGTCGGTCGAGGTGCAGGATGACGGCGGCGTGAAGGCGCAGCTGCAGGGGCCGCGAGGCACCTGGATGCTTCGCTTCCGTGGCGAGCGCGCGCCCAAGTTGATCGAGGCCGAACGCACCATCACCAGTGGTCCGCGCGTGCCAGCCAACGGCCGCATCACCTGGAAGATGCACTTCGAGCCCGCGGAGATGGAGAGCAGCGTGTGGATGGTGCCCGTCGAGGGCCGCCGCCGCGTGGATCGCGTGGAAGATGCGCTGCCCGCGAAGGCGAAGAAGCCCAGGCCGAAGGACGCCGCGCCCGTGGATGCCCAGCCGACCGACGGCGAATCGCCCAAGCCCAAGAGCGGGGATAGCATTCCGCCGACGCCATGACCGCAGTGCCCTCCGCCACCTCCGCCACACAGGCAGCCTCGCTGCGTGTGCTGTCGGGTGACGAGCAGGCGCGCGTGGAACTTGCCGAATCACTGCGACTGCTGGGAGCGGGCGATGTGCGTTTCGGTCGCCATGACCGCATGCTGTACGCCACCGACGCCAGCATCTTCCAGGTGGAACCCATCGGCGTGGTGGTGCTGAACGGCGTGCAGGCCGCCGAGCGTGTGGTGCGATTCTGCGCCGAGCGCGGCTTGCCGCTGTTGCCGCGCGGCGGTGGCACCAGCCTGGCGGGGCAGTGCGTGAACTTCGCGGTGATGCTCGACTTCGGCGCGCACTGTCGCCGCGTGATCGACATCAACGAAGCCGCCATGACCGCCACGGTGGAGCCCGGCGTGACGCTGGATCAGCTGAACGCCGCGCTGGCGCCCAAGGGCCTGTTCTTCGGGCCCGATGTGGCCACCAGCAGTCACGCCACCATCGGCGGCATGATCGGCAACAACTCCGCGGGCGCTCGCAGCATCATCTACGGGCGCACCGTGGAGAACCTGATCGCGCTCGATGTGTTGCTGCCCGACGGCACGCCGGCCCGCCTTGAAGAGGGCAGCTGCGAGCGTGATCCGCGCCAGCGCAACATGGTCACGCGGCTGGCGGCCATCGTGCTGCCGCTGCGCGAGGAGATCCGTCGCCGCGTGCCCAACATCAAGCGCCACGTCGACGGCTACAACGTGGACCTGCTGCTCGATCAACTCGAGCGCTGCACGCCCGGCACCTTCGACAAGGTGAACCTGGCCACGCTGGTGTGCGGCAGCGAAGGCACGCTGGCGGTGGTGGTGCGTGCCACACTGAAGATCGTGCGCAAGCCATCATGCACGGGGCTTGCCATCCTGGGCTTCGACAGCGTGCCGGCCGCGCTGGCGCCGCTCGGCAAGATGCTGGCGTGCGGGCCGAGCGCCGTTGAGCTGGTCGACGACGTGGTGATCGACACCGCGCTGGCGAACAAGGAGTACCGCCACTATGTGGAAGTGCTGCCCCAGCCTGCCTCGGGCAAGTTGGGCGCCGTCATGTACGTGGAGTTCCAGTCGGAATCGATGGATGCGGTTCGCGCGGGCTTTGATCGCCTGCGTGCCGCGCTGCCCGACGCGCCCATGCAGCGCCACGAGGATGCCAAGACGCTGGCCAATGCGTGGAAGCTGCGCAAGGCCGGCGAGCCGCTGCTGCACGGCGTGCCGGGCGATCGCAAGCCGGTCACCTTCGTGGAGGACACGGCCGTCGATCCGGTGAAACTGTCCGCGTTCGTGGACGAGTTCCGCGCCATCGTGGCGGCGCACGGCACCAAGGCGGCCTACTACGCGCACGCAAGCGTGGGTTGCCTGCACATCCGTCCGCTGGTGCAGATCCACGATGCCGCGGGCCGCGCCGAGATGGTTTCGATCGCCACCAAGGTGGCCGATCTGGTGCAGAAGTATGGCGGCGCGCTGAGTGGCGAGCATGGCGATGGTCGCGTTCGCACACCGCTGCTTGATCGCGTGCTGGGTGCCACGCTGTGCGGGGCGTTCCGCCAGGTGAAGGCGGTGTTCGATCCCGAGGGCCGCATGAACCCGGGCAATCTGGTGGATGTGGGCAACCCCAACGCCATCGTGGAGCGCCTGCGCGTGAAGCCTGGGGCGCAGGACATTCCGGTTCCTGACACGAACACCTTCTTCCACTACGACCACGAACATGGGTTCGACGCGGCGGTGGAGGCGTGCAACGGCGCGGGTCTGTGTCGCCGCGTGCAGCCAGGCGGCACCATGTGCCCCAGCTATCGCGCCACGCTTGACGAGCGTCATGCCACGCGCGGCCGTGGCAACGCGCTGCGCCTTGCCATCACGGGACAGTTCGGTTCGCCCGGCACCTCGGACTGGCACGATCCGCAGACCAAGGCAACGCTCGATCTGTGTCTGTCGTGCAAGGCATGCAAGAGCGAGTGTCCGAGCAACGTGGACATCAGCAAGCTGAAGGCGGAGTTCGCCGCGCAGGGATTCGCGAAGGCGGGCCGCATTCCGTGGCGCACGCGCGTGATCGGTCGCGTGCGGCAGGGCAGTCGGATGGGTTCACGGCTGTGGCCGCTGGCAAATCTTGCGCTGGGCTTCGGGCCGATTCGCCGCGCGCTGCTGGGCGCGCTTGGTTTCCACACCGATCGCACGCTGCCCACCTACGGGCCCGCCGTGCATCGCTGGCTTGCGCGCAGGGGATCGAAGGCCGCAACCGGCGCACCAACGGTGCTGCTGTTCCCCGACTGCTTCTCCAACTTTGGCGAAACGGATCTTGGCCGTCTGGCGGTGGAGCTGCTCGAGGCGTTCGGCTATCGCGTGGTGATGCCCGATGTGGGCTGCTGCGGCCGAAGCCTGATCAGCGTGGGCATGCTGGCCGAGGCGTGCGGCACCGTGTCGCGCACCGCCACGGCGCTGCTTGAAGCGGTGAAGCGCGAGAACGCAGTCGCCGTGCTGGGCCTCGAGCCTTCGTGCGTGAGCGCGATCAAGGATGACTGGATCGACCTGCGCACCTCGGTCGACCGAGACGCGTTGCGCGCGCTTGCGGCCCGAACCTTCCTGGTTGAGGAGTTCCTGGAGGCGCAGTGGGATCGACATCCCACACGACCAAACGTGCCGGCTGCAAGCGACGAGCCCGTGATCCTGCATGCGCACTGTCACCAGAAGGCGCTGTGGGGCGCGCAGACCAGCGCGGGCCTGCTGCGCCGACTGGTGGGCGACCGTCTGCGCGTGCTCGACTCGGGTTGCTGCGGTCTGGCCGGCTCGTTCGGCTACGCCGAGCATCGCCATGACCTGTCCATGCGCATCGGCGAACTGAGCGTGTTCCCGCCCATCCGCGCCTGCCCCGACGCGGTGGTGGCTGCGCCCGGCACCAGTTGCCGCCACCAGATCCATCACGCCACCGGCGCCGAGCCGATGCATCCGGTGGCCATGGCCGCGCGCATCCTGCTCACGCCGAGCGTCGCTACGATGCGTGCCCCATGAGCGACGCAAGCGATTCGCTGGAACTGAATGATGCCGACCTGAACGACTCGGACCTGGCCGCGGCCTCGCTGCTGCTGGTGGACGACAATCAGCAGAACCTGGAGCTGATGCTGGCGTGGCTGGAACCGCTGGGCTGCCGTCTGGAAGTGGCGCACGACGGCGCCGAGGCGGTGGAGGCGGCTGCGCGCAGTCGCCCTGACCTGATCCTGCTCGACGTGATGATGCCGCGCATGAGCGGCTTCGAGGCGTGCCGCCGCATCAAGGATGCCACCGGCACCCGCGACACCGTGATCATCATGGTGACCGCGCTGAACGAGGTGGGCGACTTCGAGCGCGCGGTCGAGAGCGGCTGCGACGACTTCCTCACCAAGCCCGTGAACAAGCTCGAGCTGACCACGCGCGTGAAGAGCCTGCTGCGCGTGCGTCTGCTGAAGCGCAAGGTGGACGCCTTGCTGCGTGAGCGACGACAGGGCTGATCACTGCACGCAACCCGAAAAAGCCAATCGGGCCGCACGTGCCTCATGTGCAGCCCGATGGTGGCTTCGGTCGTATGACGGCGGTCGCGGGGGTCAAGCCGCGGACCGCCGCCACACGACAGCGGCGGTGTCGCCGGGGCGGCGCCAGCGGCTCTCGAGGCCGCGGGGCTCCAGCGTGAGATGCAGGTGATCCAGATAGCGGCGCAGCGCGTGCCAGTCGAATGCCTGCAGGAACGATCGTTCCGCGGCGGGATTGATGCGCTGGATGCCTTCGATCAACTGGTCCTTCGTCTGCATGGCTGCTCCTTTGTGCACCGCGAACTGCGGCGCGAGACATGCATCGGAACATGCACCCGATCTGCGCGAATCGATAACAACAACGGACATTGGATTTCCGGTGGAAAATCCACG
>RFQW01000016.1 GCA_009924765.1 Planctomycetota bacterium
ATCGTGGGCGAGCGCAGCTTCGGCAAGGGCAGCGTGCAGGAAGTGACGCCGCTGAAGGACCGCACCCGGGAGGCGGCCGTGAAGGTCACCACCCAGCACTACGTGCTTCCGCCTGAGGCGGGCAAGGAGAAGGGTCGCTTGGTGCACAAGAAGCCGGGTGGCGAAGATTGGGGCGTGGTGCCCGACCTGCGCATCCGCATGACCCCGGACCAGCTCGAGCAACTGGCCGAGCTCCGCACGGCCGTGGACACGCTGCCCGAGCCGGGGGCCGATTCCAAGGAGGCCCGGAAGGATCCAAACGAGATCCTCGCCACCGGAACCGACCCCCAGCTCGAGACCGCGCTGCTTGCCATGCGGGCGCGCGTGCTGAAGCAGGCGTCGGCGACGGCCGTGGCGGGGGCCACGGACAAGGCCGCCCCGGCCACCCAGACGCCCTGAATCCGGCCCCGGTTGGGCAAGGCATTGCCCCGCGATGGGTTTGCCCCTATAACGGTGTGCTGCGCCGAGAGCACGATCGTGCGTCTCCCGGCCCATGAACACCATGTCCACACCATCCACCGACACCCGCCGCCTCTTCGACGTGCATCGCGGCGAGGCCGCTCCCCGGATTGCGCCTGATCGTTCCGTTCCGCCTGCTGCCACCCTCAAGAAGTGGCTGCGGGACATGATGCTGATCCGCGAGTTCGAGGTGCGCTGCATGCAGGCGTATCAGGACAAGAAGATCGGCGGCTTCTGCCATGTGTACATCGGGCAGGAAGCCGTGGCGGTCGGCTGCGTGGCCGCCATGAAGCATGAGGATCCGCTGGTGACCGCCTATCGCGATCACGGCCACGCGCTGGCTCGCGGCATGAGCGCGCGCGCCTGCATGGCCGAGATGTTCGGTCGCGTGGACGGCTGCGCCAAGGGCAAGGGCGGCAGCATGCACATGTTCGACAAGCCCAACAACATGTTCGGCGGCCACGGCATCGTGGGCGCGCAGACGCCGCTCGGTCTGGGCCTGGCCTTCGCCACCAAGTACGAGGACGAGGTGATGCGCGGCGGCAAGAACACGCGCGTCACGCTGTGCTTCCTGGGTGACGGCGCGCTGAATCAGGGCGCGCTGCACGAGGCCATGAATCTGGCCGGTCTGATGAACATCCCGGTGGTGTTCGTGGTGGAGAACAACGGCTACTCGATGGGCACCAGCATCCATCGTGGCACCACGATGGCGCACGACCTCAAGAGCAAGGCGATCGGCTACGGCATCGACGCGGCGGTGGTGGAGGGCATGGATGTGCTCGAGACCTACCACGGCATGAAGGCCGTCATCGACGACGCGCGCGCGCGCAGTCGTCCGTGGTTCATCGACCTGCGCTGCTACCGCTACAAGGGCCACTCCATGAGCGATCCGCGCAAGTACCGCACGCGCGACGAGGAGGAGGCCTGGGAGGCTGGTGATCCCATCGGCACGCTGGAGAGCTTCATGCTCGAGAAGGGCATGATCACGGCCGACGAGAGCAAGGAGATGCTCAAGGGCGTGAAGGCCGAGGTGCGCGATTGCGTTGCCTTCGCCGATGCCAGTCCGGTGCCTGCCGATGGCGAGCTGTACACCGATGTCTACATGGAACCGTGGGGCCCGTACCCCGGCTCGAGCAAGCCCAGCATGATGGGCGGCGGCGAGAACACCCCCAGTTTCCGCGCCATCGAGCGCTCGGAGGACCTGCTGTGAGCGCGCTGCGAGAGATCGAGTACCGCGATGCCCTGCGTGAGGCCATGGCCGAGGAGATGCGCCGCGACAAGCGCGTGTTCCTGCTCGGCGAGGAAGTGGCCGAGTACAACGGCGCCTACAAGGTGAGCAAGGGCATGCTTGAGGAGTTCGGCGCCAGCCGCATCATCGACACGCCGATCAGCGAGAGTGGCTTCGCGGGCATGGCCATCGGTGCCGCCATGCAGGGCCTGCGTCCCATCGTGGAGTTCATGAGCTGGTCGTTCAGCCTGGTGGCCGCCGACCCCATCCTGAACAACGCCCCCAAGATGCTCTACATGAGCGGCGGCCAGTTCGGCTGCCCGATCGTGTTCCGCGGCAACGACGGTGCCGGTGGTCAGCTGGGCAGCACGCACAGCTGGTGCGTGGAAGGCATGTACAGCAACGTGCCGGGCCTGAAGATGGCGATTCCTTCAACGCCCGATGACGCCAAGGGTCTGCTCAAGACCGCCATCCGCGACGACGATCCGGTGTTCTTCCTGGAAAGCGAGCGCATGCTCGGCATGAAGGGTCACGTGCCCGAGGGCGACGAGATTCTGGTGCCGTTCGGCAAGGCGCGCACCCGTCGCGAGGGTACCGATTGCACCATCGCCACCTGGGGTCGTCCGGTGCACTTCGCGCTGGAAGCCGCCGAGGCGCTGGCCAAGGACGGCATCAGCTGCGAGGTGATCGACATGCGAACCATCCGCCCGCTCGACGTGGGCAGCGTGGTGCGCAGCGTGAAGAAGACCAGCACCTGCGTGGTGGTGGACCAGTCCTGGAGCTTCGGCAGCCCGGGCAGCGAGCTTGCGTCGCAGGTGCACCGTCACTGCTTCGACGACCTGGACAACTACGTGCATCGCGTGCACACCGCCGATGTGCCCGCGCCCTATGCATTCAATCTGGAGCAGGAATACCTGCCCAACGCGCGCAAGATCTGCGAAGCCGTGCGCGCCGCCACCTACAACGCCTGAGGCGCAAGGAAGCCCCCATGCCCATCTCCGTCACCATGCCCCGCCTGTCCGACACCATGGAGGCAGGCACCATCGTGCGCTGGAACGTGAAGGAAGGTGACGAGGTCACCAGCGGCCAGGTGGTCGCCGACATCGAGACCGACAAGGCCACGATGGAGATGCCCGTGTTCGACGATGGTCGCATCGCGCGCCTGCTGGTGCCCGCCGGGCAGTCCGTGAAGGTGGGCACGCAGATCGCCGTGATCGCCGAAGAGGGCGAGAGTCTGGAAAGTGCCTCGAAGGGCGGCGGCAGTGCCGCGCCTGTTGCAGCGAAGCCCGTCGCGGCCACTCCGAGCGCACCTGCGGCCAGCGCAGCGTCATCGCACGCCGCATCCGCATCGCGTGACGAGGAAAGCGTGACCGTGGGCGGCCAGCGCGTGCGCGTGAGCCCCGTGGCTCGCCGCATGGCCGAGGAACACGGCATTCCGCTCGGTTCGCTGCAGGGCAGTGGCCCGGGTGGTCGCATCATCAAGCGTGATGTGCTGACGGCGATGGAGAACACCGCCTCGCGACCCAGTGCGCCCGTGGTTGCCGCGCCCGCGGCGAACGCGCAATCGCTCGCCGTGCCCGTGGCTCCGGCATCGCGTCCCTCCGGTGGTCTGGTGATCGCCGGCCTCGAGAGCGAGCGCGTGGCCGTGAGCGGCATGCGCCAGACCATCGCGCGCCGCCTGGTCGAGAGCAAGACCACCATTCCGCACTACCAGGTCAGCATGAAGTTCGATCTGGATCGCCTGATGGCGGTGCGCGAGCAGCTGAACACCGAACTGGCCAGCACCGGCATCAAGCTCAGCGTGAACGACTTCATCGTGCGCGGCTGCGCGCTGGCGATGGCGCGCCATCCCTACGTGAACAGCAGCTGGGCCGGCGACGCGATCGCCATGCACAAGCAGGTGAACGTGGGCGTGGCCGTGGCGCTGGACGAGTCGAAGGGCGGCGGCCTGGTGGTGGCGGTGATCCGCGACGCCGACCGCAAGAGCCTGCGTGCCATCAGCGCCGAAAGCAAGGCGATGGGCGAGAAGGCGCGCACGCGCGGTCTTGCGCCCGAGGACATGGCCGACAGCACCTTCACCGTGAGCAACCTCGGCATGTTCGGCGTGGAGCACTTCACGGCGATCATCAACCCGCCCAACAGCGCCATCCTGGCCTGCGGTGCGGCGATCAAGCAGCCGGTGGTTCGCAACGACGAGCTGACCGTCGGCTACGAGATGACCGCCACGCTGTCGAGCGATCACCGCGTGATCGACGGCGCCATGGCGGCCCGCTGGCTGAAGGAACTGAAGGGCCTGCTCGAGAACCCGGCCACGCTGCTGGTCTGAGCGTTCCATCATCGCATGCAAAAAGCAAGCGCGGCCCGCTCACTGCGGGCCGCGCTTGCTTTCAATCGGTACGCGTTCGCGTCAAGCCGGTCGCGGCACCACGTTGCCCATCGGCGGCTCGTCGCTGGCCTTCGGTGCAGCGGGAGCGATCGCCGGCTTCGACAGCATCTCGGCCACCGTGGGCCGCTCCACCGTCTCGCCGCGCATCAGGCGCTCCACTTCCTCGCGCTGCAGCGTCTCCAGTCGCAGCAGCGCCTCGGACACGGCCACGATCTGCGTCCAGTGATCCTCGACCATGCGGCGCGCATCCGTGTAGGCCTCGTCGGCCATGCGGCGGATCTCCTCGTCGATCATGCGCGCGGTGTCGTCGCTGTAGTCCTTGTCGGGCAGCAGCGATTCGCGGCTGTCGTCGCCGGCGTAGCGCACGAAGCCCAGACGGTCGCTCATGCCCCATTCCAGCACCATGGCGCGCGCGTAGGCGGTGACCATCTTGATGTCCATCGACGCACCGCTCGACACGTCGCCGGTCTTCTTCTCCTCGGCCAGGCGGCCACCGCACAGCACGCGCATGGTTGCCTGCAGATAGCGCTTGGCGTAGCCGTAGCGATCCTTCTCGGGAAGGCTGAAGGTGACGCCCATGGCCTGTCCGCGCGGAATGATGGTGACCTTGTGCAGCGGGTCGGCGTCGGGCAGCAGCGTCTGCAGCACGGCGTGGCCGGCCTCGTGATACGCGGTGGCGATGCGCTCCTGCTGCTCCACCTTGCGGCTGCGCTTGGCGCGGCCCCAGCGGATCTTGTCGCGCGCCTCGTCGAGATCGGTCATCTCGATCGAGTCCTTGTTCGCCATGGTGGCCAGGATCGCGGCCTCGTTGATGATGGCGGCCAGGTCGGCGCCGCTGAACATGGGGGTGCTGCGCGCCAGCTTCTCCAGATCCACGTCGGCGTTCATCTTCACCTTGCGCGCGTGCACGCTCAGGATCTGCCGGCGACCCGCCACATCGGGCAACTGCACGGCCACGGCGCGATCGAAGCGACCGGGGCGCGTCAGGGCAGGGTCGAGCACATCCACGCGGTTGGTGGCCGCGATCACGATCACCTGATCGCTGGCCTCGAAGCCGTCCATCTCCACCAGGATCGCGTTCAGCGTCTGCTCGCGCTCGTCATGGCCGCCGCTGCTGAAGCCGCCGCCGCGACGACGACCGACGGCGTCGATCTCGTCCAGGAAGATGATGCACGGCGAGTTGTCCTTGGCCTGCTTGAACAGGTCGCGCACGCGGCTGGCGCCCACGCCCACGAACATCTCCACGAAGTCGCTGCCGCTGATGCTGAAGAACGGCACGTCGGCCTCGCCCGCGATGGCCTTGGCCAGCAGCGTCTTGCCGCATCCCGGAGGGCCTTCCAGCAGCACGCCGCGCGGGATGCGACCGCCCAGCTTCTGGAAGCGCTTGGGGTTCTTGAGGAACTCCACGATCTCGGAGACTTCCTCCTTCGCCTCGTCGATGCCCGCCACGTCCGCGAAGGTGGCCTGCGCGCTTTCCTTCGTGCTCACGCGGTGGCGGCTGCGACCGAAGCCGCCCAGCATGCCGCCCGGACCGCCGCCTGCGCCGCGCATGCTGCGCGTGATGAGCACCCACAGCAGACCCAGCACGATCACGGTGGGCAGGATGGTGATCAGCACCTGCGACACGGCGCCGGTGGCCATGTCCACCTTGTAGGGCACGCTCGCCGCATCGAGATCGGCCATGTACTTCTGGTGCGCGGTGGGCGCGATGGCCACGCTGATCGGCGTGGGCTTGTCGCCGGTGCTCGCGAATCCCTTGGTGCCGGGCTTCACCTCGGCGTTGATGCGGTCGCTCTGCAGCGTGACGGAGTTCGGCTCCAGGCGATCTTCCTTGGCGATCACCATGAAATCCTGCCAGCTGTTCACGGTGGTGCCGCGCGAACTGCTGCCGCTGACCACAACCCACATGAGCAGGAAGAGCAGGCCCACCGTGATCCACGTCATCAATTGGCGCGGCGGCTTCTGCGCCGATGGCGGCTGCTGGCCGGGTCGCTGCGGGCCGGGCCGACCGCCCGCGCCTGGATCCTGCTTCGCGAAGGACATGGGCGGGGGATTCGACGCGTTCGATTCAATGGTTCGCATGGTGTTCACCAATCGGCCTGCATGTTGGCCACGATGTCATCGGCCAGTCGCTGCACCGCGCCGTAGCGCGCAAGATCCAGGGGTTCGGCCTGCGGGCGGCTCGCCACCACCATGCCGCTCGACGCGAAGCCGTTTCGCGCCACGATGGCCTTGCCGGTGCGCATGTCGACCCACTCCCAGTCCATCGTGACGGTGTAGCCCACTTCCTCGCTCAGGCCCGTGCCCAGGCTCTGGCTGATCTGCTTGATGTCCACCTTGGTCACCTTGCCGCGCAGCACGGTGTCGGCGCTGCCTTCGCCCATGATCGCGTAGGGGCTGGCCTGTTGCAGGCGCTTCTGCAGCGCTTCGGTGAGGTGGTATCCGATCTGACGATCGTAGGTGGTGTTGGCGAACACGGGCACCGCAATCGAGCGATATTTCGTGGGCAACTTCGCGCCGGTGTTCCAGCCCTTGGAGCCTTCGCATCCGGCCAGCGCCACGCAGAGCAGCGCGATCACGCGGAGCAGATTCATGGCGTGCCTCGTGGGGGCACCTGGTTGGTGGGGCCCTGGGCTGCGTTGGGGTCGGGTTCCACGGCGCCCTTCACCGGCGTCTCGGGGGTTGTTTCGGCCGTGGCGGGAAGCGGCGTCTCCACCGCGGGTGCGACGCCCGGTGGCTCCGTGCCGCTCACGCCCACGATGGCCTTGCGAAGGGCGGCGTAGTCGGGGCACTGCTTGGTGATGCTCAGGGGCAGTCTCTCGATCACCTCCGGCACCATGCGCAGCGCCTCGATCGCGGCGATCGAGTTGGGGTACTTCTTCACCAGCGAGCGGATCATCAGCTCGGCGGCGATCCAGTCCTTCACGCGGATGTACCAGTCGGCCTGCGACTTCAGGCGCGAGGCTTCGCTTTCATAGATGCGAACCAGCAGGGCATCCGCGCCGATCTTCTGCGCCACGGCGGGCTCGTCGGCCTGCAACTGCTTCAGTCGTGCCGTGGCCTCTTCCAATCCCTTGCCCTCGAACTGCGGCCCCTTGAACTCGGCGTAGTAGCTGTAGATCAGGCGAAGCTTGGCCTTCACCACCTGACGGCTGCGCGGATAGTTCTGCACGAACAGGTCGTAGGCGTCGGCGGCCAGCGGCATGTCGCGGATGCGGAAGTAGTAGTCCGCCAGTTCCATGCCGGCCTTCTCGGCCAGTTCGCTGCCGGGCAGGCGCTCCTGGATGCGGATCAGGATTTCCTGGGCGTCGTCGCCGGCATCGATCAGGCGGAAGGTGCCGAAGAACTTGCGACGAAGTCCGTAGGCGTAGGCGCGGGCGATCTCGTATTCGCGTTCGAGCGCCGGCACGAACACGCTGGTGGTGGCGTAGCGGCGGGCCAGCTCCTCGTAGGCGAACAGGGCCTGCCACTCGTTGTCCATGGCCAGCAGGGCATCACCCTTGATCAGCAGCGCTTCGGCGCGGGCGGGGCTGAGCGGGTTCTGCTCGAGAAAGTTCTCGGCCAGAGCCTTGGCGCGCTGCGGCTCGTTGTTGGCCAACGCCAACTGGGCCTGCTGAAGCACCGGATCCAGGGGCTTGGGCCCGGCCTGGGGCTTCCACTGGTCGAAGTCATCCAGCGTGTATTCGGTGCCTTGGGCGCGCGCGGAACTGCCGCTGACGAGCAGGCTGAGGAGCAGGATCAGGAGCGCGTGCCGCACGGGGCCGGATGGTAGCCGTGGAAGGGTTCCGGGTCATTGGTTGAGGGCCGCCGAAGCCTCACTTTCATTGGTGCGGGAGGCTCGGCCCGGCCGATACAGGCAGGTGCCGGAACGGATTCCGGTCGTCCCAACAGGAGGTTGGGCGAACCTCGCAAGGGCCTTGCCATGGATCGGCGCATGCCCCCCATTCGATGCCGCGTTGTGGCGATGCCCGTTGTGTTGGGCGTCGCGTTGTCGCTTTCGGCGACCGCGTGGGGGATGGATCCTGAATCGCGCCCGGTTTCATTGCAGTCTGCCTCCGAGGCGGCGTCGGGTTCCTTTGCATGGCTTCCGTGGGTGGTGTGCGTGGGCGGTCTTGGCGTGGCCGCATGGTTCATGGTGCGCCGTTCCGCCCGGGTGCGTGCGCAGCCGCAGGGCGGCATTCAGGTGATCGATCGAACCGTGATGGGGCGCGGCCGCGCGCTGTCGCTGGTGCGCGTCGGCGATCGCGTGGTGTTGGTGGGGGAGAGCGGTCAGGGATTCCAGCGCCTTGCGGAGTTCGATGCGGCGGCGCCCCAGCATGAGGCGCCGGTCGCTCGGAGGCTGGCCTCGTGAGCATGCTTGCCGCCGCCGTCACGCAGTTGCCGACGGGTGTCGAGGGCGGTGCCGAGCTGGCCGCCACGGCCATCACCTTCGCGCTGTTGCCCGCGGCATTGGCGCTGTGCACCGCGTTCCCCCGCATCTTCGTCACGCTCAGCATCCTGCGACAGGGGCTTGGCATCGGCAGCGTGCCGGGCAACCTGATCCTCACGGGCCTGGCGGCGGCGCTCACCTTCGCCGCGATGGGGCCAACGCTCGATGCCGCGTGGAAGGGTGGCATGGGCAGCCTGGCGCAGGGCACCGCGAAGGATCCGATGGTGGCGTTGCGCGGCGCGGAACAGCCGTTGCGCGACTTCATGTTCGAACAGATGGAACGAAGTGGCGGCGGGCCGACACTGGCGACCGTGATGAAGTCGAAGGGCGTGGTGGTGGAGGCCGACAAGCCCGTCACGCGCCGCGACGTTGACACCATGACACTGGTGCCC
Organism: Planctomycetota bacterium; assembly: GCA_009924765.1. Classification (GTDB taxonomy): domain Bacteria; phylum Planctomycetota; class Phycisphaerae; order Phycisphaerales; family SM1A02; genus SYAC01. The sequence goes on from RFQW01000016.1 coordinate 8,934, forward strand.
GCCTTCGCCATGAACGAGTTGCGCGTGGCATGCATGCTGGGCTTCAAGATCCTGCTGCCGTTCCTGGCGATCGATCTGGCCGTGGCCGCCACGCTGGCCAGCCTGGGCATGTTCATGACGCCACCCACGCTGGTGAGTCTGCCGCTGAAGCTGATGCTGTTCGTGGCGGTGGATGGCTGGGCGCTGGTGAGTGCGGGACTGGTTTCGGGCGTGATGCGAGGGACGCCGGCATGAGCGCGCAGCTGGTCAGTCTGATGCAGTCGGCGATCAGCGTGGCGTTGATCGTGTCGCTGCCGCTGCTGCTGGTTGCGCTGGGAACGGGCGTGGTGTCGGGCCTCGCGCAGTCGCTCGCGAACGTGCACGATGCCGCCGCCGGATTCGCGCCTCGACTGCTGGTCACCGCCACCGTCGCGCTGCTGCTGGTGGGCTGGATGACGGCGAAGATGGTGGACTTTGCATCACGCTGCTGGGGGATCGGTTGATGGTCGCCGACCTCTCCGCGTTGATGCTTCCGGCACTGCCGGCGATGCTGCGCACGGCTGGAGCCGCGGCGATGGCTCCCGCGTTCACGGTGATTCCCATGCGGTTGCGTGTGGCACTGGCCGCGGGCGCCGCTTGGATCGCGTTGCCGCTCGGCGCACATGGCGAAGTGCCGAGCGGGCCATGGTGGATGTGGGCGCCGCTTGAAATCATGGCCGGCCTGTGCATCGGCGGCGTGGCGGCCGCGGCCGTGGAGGCACTGCGCTGCATGGGGCGCGTCGCCGGTGAGCAGATGGGGCTTGGGCTGGGCGAGGCGTACGACCCGTCGCATGCATCCGAAGCGAACGCGGCCGAGAGCATGATGGGATGGGCGGGTGCCGCGGCCTTCGTGGCAGTGGGTGGCATCGAGAGCGTGGTGCTGGCGGCTTCGCATGCCGCGCCGCGCGATGGACAGGCGTGGATGTTCAGCGCGCGCGGCATGGCGCAGACGCTGGATGCCGCGATGAGCGTTGGCCTTCGCGTGTGTCTTCCGGTGCTGGCCGTCACGCTGGCGGGCGCCGCGATCGGCGGTGCGGTGGTGCGCGCCGCGCCGCGCACGGTCACGCTGGCCGGTGGTTTCGGCGTGCGTGCGGCGATGGGTCTGGGCATGCTGGTATCCGCGGCGGGCACGGCGTGGGCGATGCAGTCGGAGCTGGTGCAGAGCGTCATGCGCACATTGCCTGGAGGGAACATCTGGTGAACCCCTTCGCGCACGATGATGATCGCGTGATCGAGCCCACGCCTGCGCGTCGACAGCGTGCGCTTGATCGCGGCGATGGCCCTCGCGCGCCATGGCTTGCTGCGGCGCTCAGCGGCTTGTTGGCGCTCGGACTGCTGTCGGTGGCGGCCGGCCCTGTGGCGATCGAGACGAAGGCATGGATCCGGCAGTCGCTGCAGGTGCATGACGCGCCCGCGATGACCGGCAGTGCCTTGTTGCTGCCAGCGGTGTCGTGCGCGGCCGTGGTGCTGGTGGCCGCCATGGTGGGGCAGGTGGTCGCGCGTGGAGGATGGATTCGCGTGCGCGCGTGGCGTCGCGGAAGGCGCGCCGCGTGGAGCGAGACCGTCGCATCATCGATCGGGGGGTGGGTGCTTGGCCTTGCCGCGCTGCTGGGCGGCGTGCTTGGCGCGGCACCCTGGCTCGGTTCTCTCGGACAGATCAGTCAGCGCCCGTTGCAGGAGGGCCTGTGGGCGCTCGGCGCCTTCGTGGCCGCCGCCGCACTGAGCGCGCTGCTGGCCACGCTGGTGATGGGTCTGGTGCAACTGCGTCTGGCGGGTCTGGCCTTCGATCGCACGCTTCGCATGACGCGTGGCGAGGCGCGTGAGGCCGCAAAGGACGATTCGCCGCGTCGCCGCATGCAGCGCGCGCGCTGGAGGCTTGCCTGATGTCGCGCCCGATGCGATTCGAGTGGCTGGTGCCGGCGCTCTTCGTTGGCTTGGTGGCCATGCTCGTGCTGCCGCTGCCCGCCGGTGCCATGGACGCGTTGATCGCCGTCAACTTCGCGCTCAGCGGCGTGGTGCTGGCGACCGCGGCCAGCATGCGACGGCCGCTTGATTTCAGCGTGTTCCCCGCACTTGTTCTGGGCACCACGCTGCTGCGACTGGGCCTCAATGTGGCCAGCACGCGACTGATCCTCGGCACCGATGCGGCATCGCCTTCCGGTGCCGCCGCGAGCGCCGGCAGCATCATCGAGGCCTTCGGCCTGCTTGGCGCTGGCCGCAATCCCATCGTTGGCCTCAGTGTGTTCGCCATGCTGGTGGTGGTGCAGTTCGTCGTGGTCACGCGCGGTTCGGTGCGCATGGGTGAAGTGGCCGCGCGATTCGCGCTCGACGCGCTGCCCGGTCGTCAGATGGCGGTGGATGCGGATCTGGCCAGCGGTGCCATCGACGCCGCCGAAGCGCGTCGCCGCCGCGAGGAGCTTCTTCGCGAGGCGGACTTCCACGGCGCCATGGATGGTGCGGGTCGCTTCGTGCGTGGTGACGCGATCGCCGGACTGGTGATCGTGCTCGCCAACATCGTGGGCGGCTTCCTGATCGGCGTGCTGCAGAAGGGCTGGTCGGCGGGCGACAGCCTGCGCACCTTCGCGCTGCTTGCGGTGGGCGATGGTCTGGTCACGCAGATTCCCGCGTTCCTGGTGGCCACGGCCAGCGGTCTGGTGAGCGCGAAGGCCGCCAGTGGCGAGAGTCTGGGTCAGGAGATTCCGCGTCAGCTTTCGGCGCGTCCTTCCGCGTTGTGGATGGTCGCGGCACTGCTGGTCGGCCTCTCCTTCACGCCGCTTCCCGCGGTGCCGCTGCTTGCAGCCGCCGCGCTGGTGGGTGGTGCGGCGCTGTGGACTTCTCGGGTTCGGAAGGCCGCGGCGGATTCGGTCGTGCAGCCCACCCGGAGCGCCGACGCAATCGACGACGCGTTGGCGGTCGATCCGCTCTCGATCGATCTTGGTCTGGAGCTGCTCGGTCTGGCGAACGAGGGACCGAATGGCCTGCTCGATGGCATCGCTGGCGTGCGACGCCGCCTTGCCCAGGAACTTGGCGTGGTGGTGCCGCCTGTCCGCGTGCGCGATGACGCATCGCTCGCGCCCAACGGCTACTGCATCCGTCTGCGCGACGCCGTGGTCGGGGCGGGGCATCTTCGCACCGACGCGCTGCTGGCCATGGATCCGCGGGGCGGTCAGCCCGCGGTGGATGGTGAGGCCACCACCGAGCCGGCCTATGGATTGCCTGCGGTCTGGGTGGATGCTGGACGCCGTGCGGAACTGGAGGCGCGCGGCATGGCGGTGGTCGACGCCTCGAGCGCGCTCACCTCGCACCTGATGGAAGT
>RFQW01000151.1 GCA_009924765.1 Planctomycetota bacterium
CCGCGCCGCTGGACAGCGTCACGGTGCCGCCGGTCGGAATCAGCGTCGGCCCAACGGCTGCCGCAGGCAGGCTGACGCAGGCCAGAGGCACCGGGATGAGTCGAATCGGAATCGAGCGCAAGATGGTGCGGGAAGTCGATGTGTGCATGTCCGAAAGTTATCAAAAGTGGACAAACGCCGATCAACTAGATTCATCAGATGAGCACGCGATCCCGCGCGGCATGCAAGTCAGCCAGTTGGACGCCAGAGCAGTGGCGAGTGATGCGTTCTCCCCATCGCGTGCATCTGATTGTGGCGCTGGAGGCGTTGGGCGATGCATCGGTTGCCGATCTGGCCGCGCTCACCGGTCGCACGCGCCAATCCCTGTATCCGCACCTGTCGGCCATGTCGCGTGCCGGCATCATCGGCACAAGCACGCGTTCGCATCGCGCGCGTGCGGCGACTCGTTACCAATATCTCCCCAGCGTGCTGGCGCGCAGCGTGGATCAATCGACGGGGGCCGGATTGCGCGGGGGTGCCGATGTTTCGGCCGGCGCGCTGCGTGACGCGCAGATCCGCTGTCGACGCTGGGGAGCGGTCGCGGATGGTCAACCCATCGATCTTTCACGCAATCCCGACGCTCGCACCGCCATTCGCGTCACATGGCTTGACGCCGCACAGCGTCGACGGCTGAACCAGCTGATGCGGAAGGCGGAGGAACTGATCCGACAGGGTTGCGTGAAGCGCAAGGGTCGACGCACCTGCGTGCTGCTGTATCACTTTCCGGATTTCACCGCGGGCGAAGCAAGGCAGGCCGTGAAGTCGCGCGCCGCCGGCAAGCGAGAGAGCGCGCGCTAGCGACTCTTGCGTCCGCGCCGCCCGCGCTTGAAGCCGCGCTTGTGACCTTGCGTCCAGCTGGTGGCGTCGCGTCCAAGCAGGTCGCGACGCGGATCGCGACCATCACGGTCGGGGGCACCCTTCGCTGGCGCGGTGGTGTCGGCCTCGCGCAGCGTGGCTGGCGCGCGACTCAGGCGCACGATGGACAGATCCATGGTGCGGCTGGGCAGATCGATGGCCAGAATGCCCACCTTCACGCTGTCGCCAAGACCCACGCTGGCGCCGTTGCGCACGCTCACCAGCCGACCGGTGCGCTCGTTCACGGTCCAGCGGTCGGGCCTGTCGCGCGCCGATGGCAGCGCGTTGAATCGCACCAGTCCGTCGGCCAGGTACTTGCGGATGCTCACCCACACGCCCTGCGGCGACATGCCCGTGACGACGGCGTCCAGCTCGTCGCTCATGTGATGTTCCTTCAGGAACTGCAGCACCAGGAAGTTGCGCAGGTCGCGCTCGGCGGCCTCCGCGTTCACCTCGGTCTCGCTGCAGTGACGGCCGATCTCGGCCAGCGCACCCTCGGTGGGGCAGCGGGGGTCCACTTCCAGCGAGGCCTTCGCGTCGCGTCGCCTGCGCCCACCCGGCGGTGAACGACCGTTGTCGCTGAGTTCCAGCCACGCCTCGAGCGAGCGATGCACCGTCAGATCGGGGTAGCGACGGATGGGGCTGGTGAAGTGCGCGTAGTGCTCGCTGGCAAGCGCGTAGTGGCCGATCAGCGCCGGTGCGTAGGTGGCCTTGGCCAGCGTCTTCAGCACCGCGAAGTGCACCGCGCGCGCCGAGTCGGTGCCGCGCGTGTGGTCGAGCAGCTGCAGCAGGTCGGCACGCTCGGGTTCGTCGGGCAGGCGGAAGCCCACGGTGCGCGCGAACGCGCGCAGCTCCTCCATCTCCTTGAAGGCTGGCGGCGGATGGATGCGGCGGATGAGCGGGATCTCGGTGGCGGAGAACAGTCGTGCCACCGCCTCGTTGGCCTCCACCATGAACATCTCGATCAGCGTGTGCGTGAAGGCGTCGTCCTCAGGCACCGCGTCCACCACGTGACCCTGCTCGTCGTACACAAGCTCGCTCTGCGGCAGTTCCAGCACCAGCTGGCCCTGCGCGCGACGCCGCTTCTGCAGCAGACGCGCCAGCGTGTTGGCCAGGCGCAGGTTGGCCACCACCTCGTCGGTGGGTTCGGTGTCGTTGCGCGCGTGGCGCTTGGCCTCGGCGGGGCGACCATCGATCAGGTTCTGCGCCTCCAGATAGGTGAGGCGCTTGGCGCTGCGGATCACGGTCTGCGCAAAGCGCTCGTCCAGCACCTTGCCCTTGGTGTCGAAGCGGATGAACGCGCTCTTGCAGAAGCGCGGCACGCCTTCCTGCAGGCTGCACACACCGTTACTCAGCGTTTCGGGCAGCATGGGCACCACGCGACGCGGCAGATAGGCGCTGTTGCCGCGGCGCGCCGCCTCCACGTCCATGGGTGAGCCAAGCGACACGAAGTGGCTCACGTCCGCGATGTGCACGGCCAGTTCCCAGATGCCCTCGCGCTCGTCGAACTTCACCGAGCAGGCATCGTCGTAGTCGCGCGCGTCAGGCGGATCGATGGTCCAGATCAGGTCCTCGGTCAGATCCAGGCGATCCTTCCATGGCCCCAGGCTCTCGCGCTCGAAGGTGATCGCCGCGCGGCTGGCCTGATCGTGCACCTCGTCGGGAAAGCGCTCCACCAATCCGAAGGCCGCCATGGTGGCGGCGGTCTCCACCGCGGGCTGTCCTGCAGCGCCAAGCACCTCCACGATCACGCCCTCGGCGGGGCCTTCCTCGCTGGGGAAACGCGTGAGATCCACGGTCACCTTGTCGCCCGGCTTCGCTTCCTTGGCGTGCGGATCGCGCACGATGATGGGTTCGCGCATGGAGCGGCCATCGGGCTGCACGATCCAGCGACGACCTTCCTGCTGCAAAGTGCCGGCGAAGCGGGTGCGGCCACGCGACACCACCTCCAGCACGCGGCCGGTGGGGCCTTCGGTGGCGGCGCCGCGGCCGGTTTCGCGCCAGCTGCGCTGCCGGCGGATCAGCGCCACGCGCACGCGGTCGCCGGTCATGGCACCGCCCACCTCGCCCTGCGAGATGAACACGTCGCCTTCACGCGAAAGCTTGTCTGGCTTCAGGTATGCGTGGCCCTTCTGCGTGACGAAGATGCGGCCCACGATCTCCTCTTCGTGCTTGGGCAGGCGGATGCGGCCCAGCTCGTCGATCTCGATGCGCTGCTCGTTGGTGAGGCGGCCGATGGCCTCGTCGAAGGCCCAGCGATCGTCGCTGTCCACCCGCAGGCGCTTGGCCACGGCGTCGGGCTGCACGGGGCGATCGCCTGCGTGGGAAAGGTCCTGCAGGATTCGATCGATGAAGCGGAGAGGCATCGAAGGAGTCTACGGTTGGCGATGCGCGCGCGAGCGCGCGATCACTTGCCGTTCTTCTTCTTGTCGCCGAAAAGGCTGTCGATGGCGCCGCCGATGCCTTCCTTCACGCCTTCGCCGGTCTTGTCGAGCACGGTGCCCAGTCCGCCGCGGATCGACTCCACGGGGCCACGCAGGTTGTCGGGCAGGGCATCCACGCTGTTCTTGATGGAGCCCTTCAGGTCGCCGATCAGCTCGCTGGACAGGCCCTCGATGTTGGCGCTGACGGTGGCCTGCAGCACGCTGGCGATCACCACGCCGCTGAGCTGGCTGGCCAGCACATCCACGCTGCCGTCGCTCTTCACGTCCTTCAGCACGATGTCGGGCAGGGCCGCTTCCACCACGCCCTGCTTGCCACCGACCAGATTGCGCAGCCGAACCTTCACGCGCTCGATGCGGAACTCGTTGATCACGATGGTGCGCGATGCGCCTGCCGGCTTGCCCGACTTGGGCGGCGCTTTCTGCTCGCTGGTGCTGGGCAGGTTGTCGCTGATGCGATTGGCGTTCAGCTTGCCGCTGGCGTCCTTCTCCAGCGTCAGGGTGAGATCCTGGATGGTGATGTTGCGCACCTGGATGTTGTCGCCCATCAGTTCGCCCAGTCGGGCGGTGAGCGATGCGTTGCCCAGATCCATGAAGTGCGGATCGGTGTAGCCCTTGGGGTTGGCCACGGTCAGGTCCTTGATGCTGCTGGTGTCGCTGATCAGGCCGATGCGCACGCTGCGAACGCTGGTGTCCACGCCCAGCACCGCGGTGCCCGCCACCTCGATGCCCTTGCGTGCGATCACGTCGATCATCAGCATGCCGCCGACCACCAGCACCACCACCAGCGCGGCCACGGCGATCAGCACGCGCTTCAGCACGCTGCCGCGTCGTCGGCCGGCGCTCTTCTTGGCGGCGGGGCGACGCAGGTTGCCCTGACCGCGGCCTTCACGGGATGGATGGATCGCTTTCACGCGTGGCTCCTTCGCTGGCTTGGCGCTCTCGGTGGGGGCGCTCTTCGTTTCGGTGGTGCCGCCGGTTGAAGCGGCCGGCTTTGCATCACTCTTCGCATCGGCTGGCTTCGGCGATTCCGAGGACTTGCGATCCGCCTCGGCGGCCTTGCTGTAACCATCGCTACGGTAGTCGGTCTCGTAGAAGCCGGTGCCCTTGAACAACACGCCCGCGCCGATGCCGATCTTGCGTCGCACCTTGCGCTTGCGGCACTTGGGGCACACCTTCTCGGGCGCCGCCAGGATGCTCTGGAACTTCTCGAACTCGTGCTTGCACGCGTCGCAGACGTACTCGTAGGTCGGCATCGCTGGCACTCACTCCGTGGGCTGCACGGCCACCTTGGCGGGGCGAAGCACCGAATCACCCAGTCGGTAGCCCGACTGGAACGCCATGCTGATGGCGCCCGGCGCCACGCCCTGCACCGGCTGCTTCATCACGGCTTCGTGCACGCCGGGGTCGAAGGCATCGCCCACCTTGGGTTCGATGCGCTCCACGCCCACCTTCTCCAGGCTCTTGGCCAGTTCGGTCTGCAGCATGGCCAGTCCCTGCACGGCCTGCTCCAGGGTCATGCCCTTCTGCTGCAGCGCCAGCTCCGCGTGATCCATCACCGGAAAGATGGCGCGCGCGGCGCCCATCACGCCCTGTGCGCGGGCGCGCGACTCGTTCTCCACGCCGCGGCGCGCGGTGTTCTGCAGATCGGCCACGGCGCGCAGGCGCGCATCCTTCAGCTCGGCGATCTCGCGCTCGAGCGTCGCGATGCGATCCTCGGGCGTGGTCGCGGCGGGGGCGTCGGTCGGGGTGGTGTCGGTGGGTTCCTTGGTTG
>RFQW01000152.1 GCA_009924765.1 Planctomycetota bacterium
GATGGTCGCATCGGCGCGATCGGTTTCTCGCCGAAATCGCGGGCCGGCGCGCTGGCCGCGATCGAGCAATCCGATGTGGATGCGCTGATGCTGGAGTATCACCCGCGCGACGCGAGCATGGCTCCGGCCATCGCGGCGGCGGGTGCCGCGGGCAAGGCCGTGTTCGTGAAGAAGCCGCTGGCAAGCGGCCACCTGCCGCCACACGAGGCGATTCCATGGATTCTCGCGAATCCGGATGTGACCTGCATCGTGCTCGGCGGATTGAACGCCGAGCGCCTGCGCGTCAACGCGGCGCTGACGGCGTCGACGCGCCAGTCGTAGCGCTGGACTTCGACGGCTCCTTCGCCTCGGTCTTGCCCGGCGCGCCGGACTTGGCCGGAATCTGCAGCTTCATGCCAACCTTCAGTGCCGCGGGATCGGAACCGATGGTGGACTTGTTGGCCTCGTAGATCTGGTTCCACAGCTTGCTGTCGCCGTACACCTTGTTGGCGATGCGGTGCAGCGTGTCGCCACTCTCCACCGTGTAGGTGGTGGCGCCGGAAGTCTTCGTGGTTGGCGCCGTCGAGGTGCTCTGCGAGGTCCCGGTCGGGCTGGCGGGCGCCGCATCGGGCACCTTCAGGACCTGCCCGATCTTGAGACGCGACGGATCAACACCGGGGTTGGCGGCCAGCAACTTCTCCCAGCCACGCTCGCTGCCGCTGAGGGATCGCCAGATGCTGACGATGCTGTCGCCTTCCTTCACGGTGTAGGTGTCTGCCTTCGTCGACTTGGGCGTGGAGACGATGGTGCTGACGGGCGCAGGTACGGTCGCGGTCTTGGCCGGCGCGGGAAGCGGCGGCAGCGCGGAGGGCGCAGACGCAGGTGACGTTGCGGGCGATGCGGAGGGCTTTGCACCCACGCCACCAATCGGTGTCGCGGGCGTGGTGGTGGCAGCAGGCACCGATGCCGGAGCCGTTGCTGCGGGCGCCGCGCTACTTGCCGGCGGGGGCACGGGAACCGCCGCACCGGTGGCTGGTGCGCCGCCGGTGGTGGTGATCACCGCCGAGGTGGAGTTGGGCGCGGGCGCGAAGCCTGGCACGCCCTCGCTTGGCAGTGGCTTGATGGGTTCGTTGGCTGGCACGAAGCCCGGCACGGAGCTCGCAGGCTTTGGATCGGCGAACGCGCTCGCCGGCACGCCCGCAGGCGCGGTGGGCGCCGACGTGGTCGGCACGGGCGTTGGCATGGCGGACGCCGGCATGGTGGGCGATTCGCGAAGGTCGCGTCCCGCCGTCTCAGCCGGCGCCTTCGGTCCTTCCTGATCCTGACGGGTCAGCTTCACCGTGGGCGTGGTGCTCGCCTTCTTGGCGGGCGCGAGCCATGCGTAGTACAGACCTGCTGCGGCGAAGGCGAGAACGGCGACGGCGACGAGGAGCTTGGCTGGCTTGTTCATGTCGATCTCCGATTGCGATCAGGCGGTGACGATGGCGGTTCCCGCGGCCGCGCCTTCGCGCTGCGCCGTTGGATCCTCACGCTGTGCATACACCAGCGTGGCGGCGATGGCGATGCTCGAGAAGGTGCTCACGAGCACGCCCACGAAGTACACGTAGCCGAAGGGCTTCAGGCCGCTTCCGCCGAGCTCGTACAGGATCAGCGCCGTGGCGACCGAGTTGCCGCCGGTGAGCACCGTGCGTCCGAAGCTCTGGTTGATGCTGCTGTTCACCACGTTGCGCGTGGCGTAGGTGGCCTTGCCACGGTTCTCGCGCACGCGGTCCAGGATGACCACGGTGTCGTTCAGGCCGTAGCCAAGCACCGTGAGCAGACCCGCCACCACGTTCAGGTCGATGCGGAAGTCGCTCATGTGCAGCGCGGCACCGAGGCCGGTGTGCGACAGCATGCCGCTGTACGCCAGCGCGCCGAGACACACGATCATGTTGAACACCAGCGCGAGCACGGTGCAGAACGAGAAGCGGAAACTGCCGAAGCGCACCCAGATGTAGCCGAGCATCAGCAGCAGGCTGATCGCCACGGCCACGGTGGCGTTGGCCACCAGGCTGCGCGCGACGGTCGGGCTGAAGCTGCTCACCTGATCGAGCGTGGTGCCCTGCGCCAGCGCGGTGCTGACCAGCTTCCACTCCGCCGAAGCGAGCGTGCCGTCCCAGGTTTCGAATGGGCTCTTCAGCGAGTTGATGGATGGGTCGGACACCATCACCACCACCGACCGGAATGCGCGCTGGCCATCGGGCAGCGACACCGGATCCAGACCCACCACCTCGCTGTCGCGACCGGCCTGCGCCGAGAAGTCCGGCTGGTTGCGCAGGCGCGTGATGCGCTGCTTCAGGTCATCGGCATGCAGAAGTGACGGCACTCGATCACCACCGCCACGCCACCGCGGAAGTTGCCCACCGCGCGATCGAGTCCCGGGCGATTCACGCTTGCGCCGATCGTGTCCTTCTCGAGCGGGAAGGTGTGCTTGGCATGCGCCGCATCACCGGAACCCGTGAACTTGGAGGGCAGACGCGCATCCATCTCGCTGGCGAACGCCTTCACCACCGCGTTGGTCACCGTGGGGGTGATCTTCGTCTCGTCGTCGATCGACGAGGGGTTCGGAATCTTGATCTGGAACGTGGACGCACGGAAGTCCGCGGTCTGTTCGCCGACGGTCAGCGCGGTTGCGGCGCGCAGTTCGCTGAGGATCGGATCCTCGGGGTTCTGCTCACCGATCTCCTGCACGCGCTTCTCCACGTCGGCGCGCGACAGCAGCAGGTGGCCGGCCGCGTCGGCCTGTTCCCCCGCCTTGGCGTTGCGCGTGGTCATGGTGATCGACACGCCGCCGCGGAATTCGGTCTCGAAGATGTCCGCGCCGCGGTGCACGATGCCGTAGAGGCAGATCACCGTCAGCACCAGCGAGGCACCAACCAGCAGCCCGCGCATGCGAATCCAGTCGATGGCCGGCTGCAGCGTGCGCGCCACGCCGGGGAAGACGATCGCCAGCATCGGAAGCTTCTTCTGGCCCAGCCACTCGGTCCACACGGCCAGGAACACGCGGGTGACCCAGAGGCCCGTGATGAAGGTGGCGAACACGCCGATGGCCATGGTGACGCCGAAGCCCTTCACTTCGGTGCCCGCGAACAGCACCAGCACGGTGCAGATGATCAGGTTGGCGATGTTGCCGTCGAAGATGGCGGCGAAGGCGCGCTGGAAGCCCAGTCGGATGGCGTTGCGCAGCGGCTCCTTGTTGTTCACCAGTTCTTCGCGGATGCGCTCGTAGATGAGCACGTTCGCGTCCACGGCGATCGCCATGCTGAGCGCCACGCCGGCGAGACCGGGCAGCGTGAAGGTGGCGTCCATGAACGCCATCACGCCGAAGATCACCAGCGCGTTCACGATCAGCGAAAGGTCGGCGATGGCGCCGGCCACCAGGTAGTACAGGATCTTCACGATCGCCAGCACGATCACCGACAGACCGACGGCCGTGAGGCCCTTCTGCAGGTTGTCCGAGCCGAGCGACGGGCCGAGCACGCTCACCGAGACGGGCTCGGGGCTCAGCTGGCCTTCGAGCGCGCCTGCGCTGAGCACGCGGATCAGGTAGCGGATTTCCTCTTCACCGAAGCTGCCGGTGATCTGACCGCTGCCGCCGATGCGGCTCTGCAGCGTGGGAGCGGTGTACACCTGGCCGTCGAGCACGATGGCCATGGGCTTCTGCACGTTGGGGCCGGTGAGGCGGCTCATCTCCTGGCCACCCGACTGGTCAAGCTTGAAGCTGACGCTGGTGCGGCCGAGTTCGTCCACGCCGCGCGAGGCACGCTCGATGGACCAGGGCTTGCCGCCCGAGTGGGTCAGGCTGCGATCGGGCGTGGTGTACAGCAGCATGTACACGCGGCCGTCGTAGGAGCCGCCGACCAGGTCGCGGCCCGCCAGGAATGCGGCGGGATCCTGCTCGAGCGCGGCGCGCTGCGCGGGCGAATCGGCCCACTGCTTCACGTCGTTGATCGGGAACCACGCGGCGTTCGGGCTCTGCCCGGTCACGGGACCGCGCGCCTTCAGTTCCTCGCGCATCTGCTGCGGGTTCACGCCTTCAGGCGCGCGCTCGCTGACGGCGATGCGAAACTCAAGCACGCCGGCGCCGCGGAACAGGCGCTTCAGATCCTCGGGGTCATCGAGACTGGTGCGCATGCGCTCGTAGTCGGCCCATGCGGCCACCACGCGATCGATCTCGGGACCGGCGATGGGGTTCTCGGTGCGCAGCGTGGTGATGGCCTTCTCGCGGATGCTCGGGCCTGTCTCGTTCTGGCCGTCGGCACCCTTCTTGGGCGCGCCGGTGGCCGGATCACGCACCAGCTGCGGAGCCTTGTCCAGATTCAGGATGCCCGTCACGCGCGCCTCGCTCAGGCCGCGACCGGCGATGCCATCACGGCTGCGATCGAGTTCGATCTCCGCGCGGGCCATGGCGTCCTCGGTGGCCGGTGACGCCGAAGCAGCAAGGGCGCTCTTGGCCTTCTGGAAGGCGTCGAAGCTGGCCTGCAGCTTCGCGATGCGATCTCGGAACGCGGGATCGGTGCCACCGAACTGCTCGACGGCCTTTCCTGCAGCGAGGGCCTGATCCAGGTCGCCTGCATCGATGCGGGTGCGCTTCACCAGCGCGCCCAGCGCTTCACGGAACGCGGCCTGCTTCGCCTGCACTTCGGGGCTTGGCAGCGGCATCACCACCTCGATGCGGTCACGGCCCTGCGGCGCGAAGCTGATGTCGAGCACGCCCGTGGGGTTCACGCGCTGCTTCAGCACCTCGATGACCTGCTTCAGCACCTGGTCGCTCTTGGCGTCGGGGGGCAGCTTGACCGCGTAGATCAGGCTGACGCCACCGCGCAGGTCCTTGCCGAGTCGGAGCGTGTCCTTGGGGGGCCACACCATCCACAGCATGAGGAGTGACACGGCGAGGACGGAGGCAAGGTGGAGGCCGATGCGCTTCATGAAGGTGTTCCTGTGCGGAAATGGTCGAGTGTGCGGTTCAGTCGTTGTCGGCGGCAGCGGCATCGGCCGGCGCGCTCTTCAGGATCGTGGCGATCGCGTCGCGCGTGAAGGTCAGGCGCACATCGCGACCCTCCTCCACCTTCAGCACCACCACATCGG
>RFQW01000153.1 GCA_009924765.1 Planctomycetota bacterium
GCGCGCGCGGCGAGCAGCGGCCGCGGTGCGGTGCGACTGGAGGACGTCGGCGAGGCGATCGGTCGCGTCGATCGCACGAGCGGTCGCGCCCCGTGGCTTGGTTCGATTGGCGAGCGCCAGCGTGTGGCATTCCTCTGCCATCAGGACGCGATTCGCAGCGCCGTGCGTGCGCTCAGCTGACGGGTGGCTGCGCGCGCAGTCGCTCGCGCACGATCACCCAGATCGCGCGCAGCCCATCGAGTGGACCGATCTTCTTGCCGCGCTTGCGATCACGCGGGTCGTAGGTGACCGGGGCCTGTGAAACGAGGGCCTGCAGGCGCGAGAGCGCGGCGACGAGCTGCGGTTCCACGCCAAATCGGTCCTCGCTGAGCCACGGTCGCACCGCGCGAAGCAGGGGCACGCGAAACAGCTTGAAGCCGCATTCCATGTCGTGCACGCGCAGTCCGGTCACCGCGTTGCTCAGGCCGGTGAGCATTCGATTGACCAGCGTGTGAAGGCGTCGCCACAGACTGCCGTCGTGCGGGTGCGCCCAGCGGTCTCCGATCACCGCACTCAACGGCTGCAACGGCAGTGCGGCGAGCAGCGCAGTCCAGTCCGCAGGATCGTATTCAAGGTCGCCACGGCGTCGGCGTCGGTGGCGATGGCGAGTGCACGATCAAAGCCGGTTCGCAGCGCGGCGCCCTTGCCGCGGTTGGTGGCATGGCGGAGCAGTTCCAGAGAGCCGTTCGGGCCGCCGAATTCATTCGCGAGGCGATCGGCGATGTCCGCGGTGGCTCGCGAGCTGGCGTCATCGACCAGCAGCAGCCGCCGTGTCCATGCCGTCGGAAGCGGCGCAACCATCGCCCTGCGCACGCATGGTTCGATGGTGTGCGGTTCCTCGAAGACCGGGATGACGACGAACAGCGTGGGCACGCTGGCTCAGCCGCCTGAGGTGCCGATCGACTTGCGCATGTCGGTGTCGGCCTGCATGTTGTTCATGCGGTACAGGTCCATCACGCCCATCTTGCCGTTCTTCAGCGCCTCGGCGATGGCCTTGGGCACATCCGCCTCGGCCAGCACAACCAGCGCGCGGTTCTTCTGGGCTTCGGCCTGATACTCCGCTTCCTGCGCCACGGCGGCGGCGCGACGCTGCTCGGCCATGGCCTGGAAGCGCTTGCTGTCGGCCTCTGCCTGCGCGGTCTGAAGGTTGGCGCCGATGTTGTCGCCCACATCGATCTCGGCGATGTCGATCGACAGGATCTCGAACGCCGTGCCCGAGTCGAGGCCCTTGTGAAGCACCGTCTTGCTGATGCGATCCGGCTGCTCAAGCACGGCCTTGTGACTCTCCGCGGCGCCGATGGTCGCGATGATGCCCTCGCCCACGCGCGCGATGATGGTTTCCTCGGTGGCGCCGCCGACCAGTCGGGCGATGGCGGTGCGCACCGTCACGCGCGCCTTGCAGCGCAGCTGGATGCCGTCCTGCGCCACGGCATCCACCGTGGCCTTGCTGCTGGACTGGCTCGGGCAGTCGATCACCTTCGGATCCACGCTGGTCTTCACCGCTTCCAGGATGTCGCGGCCGGCCAGATCGATGCTGGTGGCGCGATCCCAGCCGAGGTCGATCTTCGCCTTGTCCGCCGCGATCATGGCGCGGATCACGCGGTCGATGCGACCACCGGCCATGAAGTGCGCCTCGAGCAGGTTGGTGGGAACCTCCAGGCCCGCCTTCTTGGCGGTGATGCGGTTCAGCACGATGACCGAAGGCGGCACCTTGCGCAGACGCATCATGATCAGGTCGAGCAGGCTCACGCGCGCACCGCTGAGGAAGGCCTGCAGCCACAGCTGCAGGTACTGGCTGATCATGATGAGCAGGATGAGGCCGATGACGGCCACCACGCCGAGGCCGACGATGCCGAACACGGTCAGGGCATCCGCCGCCAGAAGGGGAGTCGTGTGCATGCGCGAAGGGTAGCGGAGCGGCCGGGGGCTTCAGGCGCTCGCGATGCGACGCACGCGCAATGCGCCGCCCTCGCGACCAACCACCTGCACGGGTTCGCCCGGCTCCACGAAACCGTCTTCGGCGATCGCCTCGAAGGGCTGTTCCGCGATGGTGACGCGGCCCACGGGTCGAAGTGCGGTGCGCGCCGTGCCCGTGGCACCATTGGCCGGCAGGGCGCCTGCATCGACTTCCGGCCCGCGCACCTGCGCTCCCAGCACGGCGCGACGCGCCATGGGGGTGCCGCTCCACAACTGCAATCCGTAGCCGATCACGAACGGCGCACCACCCAGCGACACCGCCAGTGATGCGAAGCCCCACATCGTGGAATGCACGAAGAAGCAGATCACGCCGGCCGCGATCGACAGCACGCACAGGGTGGCGAGCGCGCCTGCACTTGGAATGATGAACTCCAGCGCGAACAGCACCAGTGCGGCGCCGAACAGCGCGAATCCGGCGATCAGCCACGCACTGTCCGGCGCAGGGTTGGCGGTGGACTGCAGCAGCGATGCGAGCGTGATCATGCGAGCGCCTCCACGATGAGTTCGTTGCCTTCCACGCGCACCACACGAACGCGCGTGCCGCGGGCAACCCATGCGGTGGCGCGCGCTTCGGCGAGTCGACCGTCGATGTCCACGCGGCCGATCGGCCGCAGATCGGTGTACGCGACACCCTCGGCGCCGGCGTTCGGCAAACCGGCGCTTGGGGGCGCGTCGGCAAGTTGCGCCTGCAGCACGGCGCCGCCGAAACTGCCGCCGCCCTGACGGCCCATCCACCATCCCACGCCGACCGCGGTCGCGATGGCAGCCACCAGCGTGACCACGCCCTGCATGATGCCGTGCGTTGGATCCAGTGACGGGTCGGACACGACGAAGAGGCCGATCGTTCCCGCGGCGAAGGCCACGACGCCGATGGTGCCGGCGATGAATGTGCCTGGTACCGCCAGAATCTCGATCGCCACCAGCGCCAGGCCCGCGAGCAGCGCGACGGCTGGCCACCAGTCGGCAAGGCCCGCCAGCAAGGGGCCGCCGATCAGCAGCGCCGCGGCGGCAAGTCCCGTCAGGGAGAAGGCGCCGAGTCCGGGCGCAAGCATCTCGCCCGCGAAGCACGCCACGATCACCACCACGAGCAGCATGCGCATCCACCAGCTGGTCAGGAAGCGCGCCACATGCTCGCCCCACCGCGCCTCGAGCGTGAATGACCGCTCGGCGCCGAAGAACGCGCGCAGTGCCGCTTCATCCGCGACCGAGGCCTTGGCCATGCCAAGCGCCAACGCCTCGTCCGCTCGCAGCGTGAGCAGTTCCTCAGGCGTGTCGATGAGCGAGACGAGTCGCAACCGTTCGCGATCGGCCGGCGTCAGCGACGGTCGGCCCGAGCCGGACGCGGCGGTGGATGTGGGGGCATCACCCATGGCACGACGCAAGGCGTCCTTCATCCACGGCATCACCTGCACCAGCGGGGCGGCCGGCGCATCCTTGAGCAGCGTGGCGGAACTCGGCGGATCCTCGCCAAACACGGCCCGGTACTCCGCCGCATCCACGATGTAGCGTTCGCCGCGCTGCGCATCTTCCAGCAGCCACAGGGCATCGTCAGCGCTGACGAAGGCGCGACAGAGTCGCTCGTCATGCCCGCGTCGCCGCGCGCTGTCGGACACCTCCGAGAGCAGGGGTGCCTGCAGCTTTGCCCGTTCGGCAGGCGGCAGCACCTGCAACCCCGACACCGGCGACACGCTGATGGGAGCGGCGTCACCGAACACCGCATCGGGGGTCACCACGATCTCACGGCATGCCAGCGCCGCGATGGTGCCCGCCGAGAAGGCGCGTGGCCTGATCCACGCCACCGTGTTGGCCGGATACTCGCTCTTGATGCGGCGGCACAGCTCGAGCGTGCTCAGCAGCTCGCCACCGGGCGTGTCGAATGCCAGCACCACGGCATCGGCGCCGGCATCCCGGGCGATGGCGACGCGGTCGCTGAGGCCCGCCATGCCGATCGCGTCCATCTCGTCGCGCACCGGAAGAATGGCCACCACATGCGCAGCGCGGCTCGCCGGCACGGCTGTGGGCGGCGCAGGTTCTCCGCCAGCCAGAGCGCCAAGGAGCGTGAGCCACGCGATCATGCGCCAAGTCTACGAGTGCGCAGGGCACCAATGAAAAGGGGCTGGCCTCGTGGCCAGCCCCTGTGCGTGTGCGTTGAAATCGAAGTCGATCAATCCCAGCCGGTCGCCTTGGTGGCATCCGTGTCGACCTTGCGCTGCTGCACAAGGAACGAGTCGGTGGCGCTGGTGGCATCATCATCCTTGAAGATGTTGTCCAGGCCGAGCGCGGTGGCGCCGGTGCCCGTGCTGGTGCCGCAGGTGGTGTCACCCGCCGGCGGGGCCATGCCGCCCGGGACGCACACCATGCCCAGCGGATAGAAGGTGCGCTCGAAGCTGATGTG
Organism: Planctomycetota bacterium; assembly: GCA_009924765.1. Lineage (GTDB taxonomy): Bacteria > Planctomycetota > Phycisphaerae > Phycisphaerales > SM1A02 > SYAC01. The sequence continues at coordinate 4,412 of RFQW01000153.1, forward strand.
GTTGTCGTTGAAGCACAGGTTGCCTTCCCACGAGTTCTTGCCGCCGTGGATTTCCAGCGTCTTGCTGTTGCTGAAATCATTGCCGGTTTCCGCGCCGTTCTTCACGCCACGGTTGCCGAAGGCCGCGAACTTGCTGTCCGAGCTGTTCTTCCAGTGGTTGTCGCGACGGTTGGAACGCTTGGCCGTGGCCGCGCGGGGGGTGAGCGGCATGGTGGCGTAGCTGGTGTTGCTCTTCACCTCGAGGTCCGTGGTCAGATTCACCGGGTTGCAGGCAGTCGAACCCGAGGGGTTGGTGACGTCACCGTCCCAGTAGATGTCCTTGGCCGGGTCGTACTTGGTGAAGTCGTAGTTGGAGCAGGGCGCCACGCGACCGCTGGTCTCGCTGGGGCTGATGAGCAGCTGTGGCGAGAACAGGTTCATGGCGACGCACGCCGAGTACAGCGCGGCGTGGTCGTTCTTGGCCTCGTCCTCGTTGCCTCGACCGGCCATGGTTCCGATGCGGTTGATCTCGCCGGGCAGCGGGAAGCGGCCCGTTGGCGAGTCGATGGCCTTGGTGACCCAAGACTGGTGCACCTGCTTGACCTGGGTGCCGTCCTTGGTCTCGCGAGCCTTGGCGCGCGCGTTGTTCAAGGCTGGCAGCAGGATGCCGAGCAGAAGCGAGATGATGCCCATGACCACCAGAAGTTCGATGAG
>RFQW01000154.1 GCA_009924765.1 Planctomycetota bacterium
GTGTTCCATCTGGATGGCGGCACCGTGCTGCGCGCAGGCGACGATCTGCCAGGTAGCGTGAACAGTCTCGACTGGGCCTACGCTGCGGTGCGTCCCTATCTGGATCAGGAAGCCGAGACCAAGATCACCGAGGAAGCCGCGGCGGTGGTCACCAACCAGACCGTGCGCACCTACCGCGGCACCACCTACGACCGCATCCTGCTGAACACGTTTCAGGCGCTCAACTACCTGCAGCTGGGCCAGCCCGACAAGGCCAACGTGGAACTGAACCGCGCGCTGCTGTGGCAGCAGGATGCTGTGGAGCGCAACGCCGACCGCATCGAGAAGGAGCAGGCCGCCTACACCAAGGCAGGCGAGAGCAAGGGCTACGACGCGTCGAAGACGCTGCAGGACGAGGGGTTCCGCAAGTCCATGGAGCAGGCCTACGGCCCCGTGTGGGACAAGCGCGGCAACGCCAACTACGAGGTCACCTTCACCACCTATCTGCGCGGGCTGGTGCTGATGGGGCGCGGCGACGCAAGTTCGCTCGATCAGGCGCGCCAGAGCTTCAAGAGCGTGGCCGGCATGCTGGGCGAGCCCGCCAACGCCACCGTGCTGCAGGATGTGGCCATGGCCGACGACGCCACGCGCGGCATCGCGCCACCCAAGATGGTGTGGGTGCTGCTGGAAACGGGCCGCGCGCCAAGCCGCAAGGAGTTCCGGCTGGACATTCCGCTGTTCATGCAGCAGGTGCCGTACGTGGGCGCGGCGTTTCCGCTGCTCGACTATCACGGCGATCAGGTGGCCACCTTCTCGGTGGAGGGCGGCGAGCAGCCGGCGAACGCCTCGCTGCTGTGCGATGTGGACGCGGTGGTGAAGCAGGAGTTCGACGACAAGCTGCCGCTGGTGATCACCGCCACGCTGGTGAGCAGCGCCAGCAAGGCCGTGGCCACCTACTTCGCGCAGAAGTCCGCCGGCAACAACGGCTGGGCCGTGGCGCTGGGTGGCGCGCTATATCAGGTGGCCATGAACAGCGCCGATCTGCGCTGCTGGCTCACCTTGCCGAAGCAATGGATGGTGGCGCGTCTGCCGCGCCCCGCGTCGGGCAAGCTCAGCGTGGCGCTGGGTGACGGCCAGCGCGTGGACGGCGTCGAGCTGCCGGACCAGAACTTCTCGATCGTGTATCTCAAGAGCGTGCGCTCGGGCACCAAGCCTCTGTGCCATGTGCTGCCGCTCGCCGCCCCGTGATTCTTCAGGAGACCTTCATGCGTCGCTGCATCCTTCCGCTCGCTCTCGTGTCCGCGCTGACCGCCTGCAACACCAGCAACACCGTGGTGCCCATGGGCAGCGATCCGGGTCAGCCCGGCTTCCAGCAGGTGCTCACCAACGGCTGGCTGAACTCCAAGAGCAACGTCACCGATGTGCGCCAGGATGTGGTGAGCGGCGACATGAAGCGCGTGCAGGTGTCGGTGTACAGCGACCAGCTCACCTCGCAGAACTTCAGCTACCGCTTCGAGTGGTTCGATGCCAGCGGCATGCGCATGCAGGGCGCGGGCGAGGCGTGGCAGAGCCGCACGATCAAGCCGAAGGAAACCATCCAGCTCACCACGGTGGCGCCCAGTCCCAAGGCCACGCAGTGGCAGCTGAAGCTGCTCGACACCAACCATCCGCTCGATCAGTGAGCCCGTGCACGCACGCACCCAACCCGCCATCATGGAGACCATCATGCGAATCGCAACCATCGGCCTCGTCACCACGCTCGCCACGCTTGCCGCCTGCGGACCGCAGGCCACCTACAAGGACAGTCGCGGCGACGACCTGGTGGTCAGCCTCGATCAGCCCAACATCCAGGACTTCAATCTGGCCGCCGACAAGATGGTGCAGAGCATGATGGTGAGCGGCGTGCTGAACAACGCGCCCCGCAAGCCGGCGGTGCTGGGCATCAGCCGCATCGTGAACGACACCAGCAGCCAGTTCGACACCGACCAGCTCACCAAGAAGATCCGCATCGCGCTGCTGAACACCGGCAAGATCGAGGTGACCAACACCATCGGCCTCGACGGCAAGCCCGAGGACCCGATGGCCAAGGGCGTGCAGGACATGAAGGACTTCGAGAGCGGCCGCAGCAACAAGACGCCCGACCTGCCCGACTACACCCTGACCGCCAAGATCCTGGAGAACCGCACCAGCGCCGGCAACGTGAAGCAGGTGAGCTACATCTTCCAGCTCAGCCTCACGGACACGCGCAGTGGGCGCGGCGTGTGGGAGGGCGAGGAGACGATCACCAAGCAGGGCGCGAAGAACTCGGTCGGGTTCTGAGCCGATCGGCGGCGCATCGGGTGGATCGGCCCTTGTGGCGGTCTGTCATGGCACATGCATGTGGCGACCCTATTCTGTCGATGAAGGGATGCAGTGACCCACGCAGCGGAACCATCCAGCGCCGACGGTGACCCCAAGGACGATCGCACGATGCCTGCGGGTGGCGACATGGATCGCACCATTCCCGCCGATGCGGATCGAACCATGCCGTCGGCTGCGGCGCCCAGGGCGGGTGACGGTTTCGGTGCCTCGCGTCCCGAAGCCCGCCTGGAGCGCATCGGCGACTGCCGCATCGAGAAGCGCCTTGGCAGCGGCGGCTTCGGCGACGTGTGGCTGGCGGTGCAGGAAAGCGACCTGCTGAAGCGTCGCGTGGCGATCAAGCTGCTGAAGCGCGGCATGGACAGCGACGCGGTGCTGGAACGCTTCGAGCTGGAGCGCAAGGTGCTGAACACGCTCAACCATCCGAACATCGCGCGCCTGTTCGGCGGCGGCGTGACCGATGATGGACGCAGCTACTTCATCATGGAGTTCGTGGAGGGGCTTCCGCTGGACCTGTGGTGTCAGCGGCAGGATCTGGATCTGCAGCAGCGGCTCTTGCTGCTGAAGCAGGTCGCTTCCGCGCTGGCGCACGCGCACGACAAGGGCATCGTGCACCGCGACATCAAGCCGGCCAACGTGCTGGTGGGCGCCGACGGCGTGCCCAAGCTGCTCGACTTCGGCATCGCCAAGATCCTGAACACCGAACTCGGCGATGCGCAGCGCAGCCACCAGACGCTTCCCGGCGAGATCGGTCCGCTCACGCCGGTGTACGCAAGCCCGGAGCAGCTGCGCGGCGAGGCGCTGGCGCCAAGCACCGACATCTACTCCTTCGGCGCGATGATGTACGAGATCCTCTCGGGCGTCGCGCCCTTCGACTTCAGCAAGGATTCGCTGGAGCAGGTGCGGCGTCGCGTGTGCGAGGAGATGCCGGTGCCGCCCAGCCGCGCGGCGGGCATGAAGACCACGCTGCCGGGCACCACCACTTCGCCCGGTCGGCGGCGCACCAGTCTGCGCGGCGATCTGGACAACATGGTGCTGATGTCGATGCGCAAGGAGTCGCAGCGCCGCTACGCGAGCATGCCGGCGCTCATCGCCGACATCGACGCATTCGTGGCGGGTGAGCCCGTCACGGCCACGCCCGACAGCGCGGGCTACCGCACCAGCAAGTGGTTGCGGCGCAATCGTGTGCGCGTGGTGCTCGTGATCGCGTGCCTCGCGGCAGCCGTGGGCGGCGCGGCGTGGTATCAGAGCGCTCAGCGCGCGCGCGCGGCACAGGTGGCCGCTGCGCAGGCCGCCGCTGCGCAGGCGGAGGCGGAGGCGAAAGCTGCCGCAGAAGCGAAGGCCGCTGCGGAAAGGGTCGCGGCGGCGGAGGCGAAAGCTGCCGCAGAAGCGAAGGCGGCTGCGGAAAAGGCCGCGGCGGAGGAGTTGGCGGCCTACACGTCGGCGATGGAGGCCGTGAAGAAACTCGGCACCAAGGCTTCCGAGATCACCGCGAATCCGAAGGACGCCCTGGCGAAGATCGATCAGGCCATGCAGGCGGCCGAGCGTCGCATCGCGCGCGATCCCAAGGACATCAAGGTGGTGCGCGAACTGCTCGGCCTCTTCTACAAGAAGTCGCTGATCCAGATGCGCACGAAGAACTACGCCGAAGGTGTGCCGCTGACGCGCGCCTACGTGGATCGCGCGCGTGCCGCGCTTGCATCGGCAGGGCAGGACGAGGATCGGCGCAACCTGGCTCAGGCACTGCTGGCGCGCGGCGACATGCTGTACAACGTGCCGGATTACAAGCAGGCTCGCGAGGCGTTCGAGGAGCGAAGCGGGATCCTGGACGAGATGTCGAAGGCCAAGCCCGATGACGTGGATCTGATGATGCTGTCCGGCCGCGCGGTGCAGCGCCTGCGGGAGTGCCTCGTGGACGACCGGCGAACGGCCGATGCGCTGGAAGCCAGTCGCAAGCTGATGCAGATCCGAGATCAGGTGCTCCTGATTGGGCGTGGCAAGGATGCCAAGTGGATCGACGGCCGCAAGCGCGAGGCGATGCTGGCGTGCTATTACGTGGCGAGCGACCTGCTGGCGTTGACCAAGCTGGACGAGGCCCGCGACCTGGTGCGCGACAACCTGACCAAGGTCAATCAATGGGTGGATGAGAAGAAGGACGATGCGCAGCGATACATCGATGTGTGCCTCTGGCAGGAGCTGCTGTACCTGATCGCGCTCGATGCCAACGATCTCGCTGCCCAGCGGGCGAGCGCCGATGCCTGGTTCAAGGTGGCACAGAAGGCGGGGGCCGTGTCGCAGTACGAGAACACGGCGTTGCGCATGCTGCTGGCGGCCGGCATCGAGAGCGCCCGATCCCGCAACGAGCAGGGGCAGTTCAATGAAGCGCTGGAGATGGTGCGGAACACGGTGAGCAACGCGGAAGATCAGCGTCTGGGTGTGGCGGCCAGTGGCAAGGGCGAGGCGGTTGCACCGGAACTGCGCCTGTTCGCGATGGCGCAGGAACTGCGCGCGCTGCGAGGCTTGGGCGATGTCGAGCAGATTGCGGCGGTGCGTCAGAAGGCGCTGGTGGCCGTCGGCGATGCGCAGGACGGCCGCCTGTGGCACTCGGCCGTGGCCACGCTTCTGGCGGAAGTCTCGGGCGCAACCGTTGATGCCTCGGAACGCGAGCGCATCGCGCGAAAGGCCGTGGACAGCGCCATGCGCACCGATGACACGCGCGTGGAGGCGGAATCGCGCGAGGCGCTGGTGCTGGCG
>RFQW01000155.1 GCA_009924765.1 Planctomycetota bacterium
CACGGCGTACGCCGATCGTCTGCTCGATGACCTGAAGCTGGTCGACTGGCCCGACAGCACGCGCGTGCAGCAGGCCGAGTGGATCGGGCGCAGCGAGGGTGCGGAGATCGACTTCGCGGTGGATGGTTTTGGTGCACTGCGCGTGTTCACCACGCGACCCGACACGCTGTTCGGCGCCACCTACATGGTGGTGGCACCCGAGCATGCGCTGGTGGAAGCGGTGGTGGCTGGGGCGGGATCGCTGGATGCGGCGGCGCGCGCACGGTTGGCCGCGTACGCGCAGGCTTCGCGCGATCGCGCCGACGTGGATCGTCAGGCCGACGCCAAGGAGAAGACCGGCTGCTTCACCGGACTGCACGCCGTGAACCCCGCCACCGGCGAGAAGATCCCGGTGTGGACCGCCGATTACGTGCTGATGGGCTACGGCACCGGCGCCATCATGGCGGTGCCCGCGCATGACGAGCGCGACTTCGCGTTTGCCACGGCGTTCGAACTGCCGATCCGTCAGGTGGTGGAGATCGCCGGCGAGCCATGGACCGGCGAATGCGCGACCAGCGGCGATGGCGTGGCGGTGCATTCGGCGGGCAACGCGCTGTCGATCGACGGCAAGCCCACCGCCGATGCCAAGCGCGCGGTGATCGAGTGGTTGGAAGGTGCCGGCATCGGCAAGCGGCGCGTGAACTACCGACTGCGCGACTGGCTGTTCAGCCGCCAACGCTACTGGGGCGAACCGTTCCCGGTGGTGTTCGACGAGCAGGGCATGCACTACGCGGTGGGCGAGTCGAAGCTGCCGCTCACGCTGCCTGAACTCGCCGACTATGCGCCCATCGAGAGCGACACGCCGCTGCCGCCGCTTGGCAAGGCGACCGCGTGGGTGCACACCACGGCTGGCGAGGCGGGCGTGGATGCCGCGCTGCTTCCCGCGAACGCGAAGGTGCGTCGCGAGACCAACACCATGCCGGGCTGGGCGGGCTCATGCTGGTACTACCTGCGCTACTGCGATGCGGCCAATGCCAAGCGCTTCGTGGGCAACGAGGCAGAGCGCTACTGGATGACCGGGCCCGACGGCACCGGCCGCGGCGTGGACCTGTACATCGGCGGCAACGAGCACGCGGTGCTGCATCTGCTGTACGCGCGCTTCTGGCACAAGATGCTGTTCGATCTGGGGCATGTCAGCACGCCCGAACCCTTCGCCAAGCTGTTCCATCAGGGATTGATCACCAGTCACGCGTATCAGCGCGGCGATCGCACGCTGGTGGCGGTGGATCAGGTGGAGGAGCGCGGCGGAAAGTTCTTCGAGGTCGGCGGCGGCGAGGTGACGCAGGTGGTGGCCAAGATGTCGAAGAGCCTGAAGAACGTCATCAATCCGGACGACGTGATCGCGGAGTACGGCGCCGACACCTTCCGCCTGTACGAGATGTACATGGGGCCGCTCGAGGCGAGCAAGCCGTGGAACACGCGCGACATCGCGGGCGTGTTCCGCTTCCTGCAGCGCGCCTGGCGCGTGGCGATCGATGAGCGCACCGGTGAACTGCTGCTGGCGGCGGCGCCGAACGCCGATGTGGAGCGCCTGCTGCACCGCACCACGAAGAAGGTGGCCGACGACATCGAGCGCCTGGCCTTCAACACCGGCATCGCGGCGCTGATCGAGGTGGTGAACGCCGCAACGCGACCCACCGAGATGACCGACCCAACGCAGGGCGGCATGACGCGCGATCAACTCGATCGCTTCACGCGCCTGCTGGCACCCTTCGCGCCGCACATGGCCGAGGAGATCTGGCAGAAGCTTGGTCACGCCACCAGCATCACGCAGGCTTCGTGGCCCACCTTCGACGCGGCCATGCTGCAGGACACCACGGTGGAACTCGCCGTGCAGGTGGCTGGCAAGGTGAAGGCGCATCTCACGGTGCCCGCCGATGCGAGCAGCGCCGATGTGGAGCGCCTTGCGCTGGCCGAACCGAAGATCATGGAACTGCTCGGCGGCAAGGCGCCGCGCAAGATCATCGTGGTGCCCAAGCGCCTGGTGAACATCGTTCCCTGATGGAAGCAAAGAGGGACGGGGGTCGTTATTGGCCGTACATTCGCGCGGCCAATAACGACCCCCGTCCCTCACCATGACCTCACCACTATCCTTGCGGCCCCACTCCGGAGACCAACCATGCTTGCATCCATCGCCATCTCGTTCGTGCTCGCGCTGCAGGGCGCACCTGCCGCCAAGCCCGCTTCCAAGCCCGCCACGCCGATCGCCGCCGCGCCCGCGGGCGAGAGCGGCCCAACGCTGCAGGTGCCGACGGAACTCGCGCACCTGACCGGCTCCAGCACCATCGCGGTGCTGTACGTGCCCGACATTTCCAAGGGTGACGACGTGATCAAGCGGCTGTCCGATGCCGCCGGCCCCAACGGCGCCGCCGCGCTCGCCGGCAACTCGGTGAAGCAGATGCTGAAGCAGAGCGTGCGCACCGATCTCGACATTCCGCTCGACCAGCCCGTGCTGTGGTGGATCGACATGCCCGAGGCGCAGGGCGATGAGCCGCCGATGGGCGTGGGCGAGGTGGTGTTCCATCAGGCATTCAAGATTCCAGGCGCGCAGGCCGCCATGGACAAGGCGCGCGCCGAAGCCGCCGCCAGCAACGATCCCAAGATGAAGTCGCGCCCCGTGATGCCGATCCGCGCGCGCGGCCGTCAGGGCACCGTCACGGTGCTGCCCGGCGACATCGTGGTGATCAGCAGCGACATGGAACCCTTCGAGATGAAGGCCGACGCTCCGTCGTCGGCGCTGCTCGAGCGGCTTCCCCTCAGCGCCGTCTGTGGCCGCGTGGACATCGGTCGCGGCATGGCGGAGCAGGGCGACCAGCTGAAGATGCTCGGCGGCTTCGCGGCGATGGCGCTGTCCGGCGACGCCGGTGGCGCCGATGAAAGCAAGCTGTCCGACGCCGACAAGCGCCGCATGGCCATGAAGCGCGTGCTTGGCGAGGCCGTCGGCAAGCAGATCGGCAGCACCATCACCGCGCTCATGCAGCTGAAGCGCGCCACCTTCGCGTTGAACGTGCAGGGCGATGACGTGATGGTGTGGGCCGACTGGTCGCGCGACGCGGCCTTCCCGGCCGGTCTGGATGAGGCCACCGTGAAGTCGCTGGCCGCCAAGCTGCCCGCCGGCATGCCGATCTACGCCGGCATGTCCACCAACGCCATGATGACGATGTACAGCGACAAGCTGACCATCGACGACGCGCTGGTGACGATGGGCAGCACCCCCGACGAGAAGAAGGCCTGGGATGAGTGCATGGTGAAGGCGCAGTCCATGCTGGGCATGATCGAGGGTGGTGCGGTGATGGGCGTCTCGATGAACGACGCCAAGACCACGGCGCTCATCTCGCTGCGCGTGAAGGACGCCGCCGCATTCCGCACCACCGTTGCCGACACGATGGCCCTGGTGGCCAAGACGGGTTGGGGCACCGTGAAGCTGGAGAACGCCGGCGACACCATGACCGTCACCACCACGACCAACGTCGAGCGGGTGAAGGACATCATGGATGTGTTCAACGCAGGCCCCGTTCCCGAGGAAGTGGCTGCCGCGCAGGACAAGGCGCTGGCGCAGGCCACGCAGCCCCAGACCATCGTGATGACCTTCAAGGGCAACGAAGTGCTGGTGACCCAGTCGCAGGGCGGCAAGCCCATGGACATGTCCGCCAAGCCGGGTGCCACCGACATCCGCAACACGCTCGGCGCCAACGCATGGGGCACCGCGGACTGGTTCGCCACGCTGGAGCTGCGCGCGCTCATGGCAAACATCATGGCACAGCCTGGTATCGAGGGCCTTGAAGCCTTCAAGGATCTGGCCAACGGCATGCCCGTGATGGTTCGCGCCTGGCAGGGCGTGCAAGGCAACACCACCCGCCTCACCCTGCAGGCCAACCTGAAGGAAGTGCAGACCTTCGTGGCCGACATGGAAGCGGCGGCGAAGAAGGCCGAGGCCAAGGCCGGCAAGGGCGGCAAGGACGAGGACGAGGACGAAGACGAGGATGAGAAGGACGAAAGCAAGGAAGGCGCCAAGTCCGATCAGGACAAGGACTGATCCCGAACCCACGCAACGCAACAGGCGCGCCCCTCGCGGGACGCGCCTGTTTCTTTTTCATGGTTGCGTCATTGCCGAAAAACGCAAAGGCCCCGCTCGCTGGCGGGGCCTGATCCGTCGAGGTTCGTCGTGAAAGGGTGACCTAACGAACGCGACGGGAGCTTGCGTGTACACGCACCGGGACGGTGCGCTGCCGATGCGTGCCATGGAGACTCCAGCCCAACACCAGGCGCACCATCGCGGGAACTGCGGCGGCGCGCTGCAACAGGCTGGAGATCATGGATGCAAGCATCATCACCGCCACAGTAACCCCGATGCAGGGCAAGGCAACATCGGGTGCACAATTTGCCCCAGATCCCGCAAACACCACAGGCTGCAGCAGCCCATAAGATGCGCCCCGCGGTGCAGGCCATCGCGTCCTGCATGAGCGAGTCCACCAGCGAACCCGAGCCAGAGAGCGACGATTCCTCGGAAGATCCGTGGGAACTGCCCGAGCCCAACCCGTCGGGCTGGGTGGTGTTCTGGCCCCATACCGAGGCGCCCACCCGCGACGAGATCGGCACCGCCTTCGCCGCCTGGCTCGGCCACGAACTGGAAGGCGACAGCCCCGAGGAGCCAGAGGACGGCACGCTGTGGGCGTTCACCTTCAACATGGAGGATCTGCCCGCCCCCGCGCTGGTGTGGGCCGAGCCCGCGCAGTCACTGGAAGGCGAGGAAGTGGACGATGCCGTGAAGCGCTGCCGCTGGGTGGTGCGCGTGCAGGCGATGCTGCCCTTCGAGAATCCGCACGAGGGGTACTTCCGCCTGGTGGCGCTGATGGCCGGCGCCATCGGTGATGCACCCGGTCTGCTGGATGCGGTCACGGGCCACTTCCTTCCGCGCACCGTGCTGGAGAGCGGCTTCCTTGCGCCCGAGGCGCTGCCGCATGAACGCTGGCTGTGGCGCGTGAGCGGCGCGGGACTTGCTTCACCCACCGATGGCGGCGAGCACCCCACCATGCTGTTCACTGCGGGC
>RFQW01000156.1 GCA_009924765.1 Planctomycetota bacterium
GCTCGAGCAGACGCTGAAGGACACGCCCGCCACCATGCCCATCTGCGTGGTGAGCCACATACCGATCCTGTGCGTGTCGGCGATGGTGTTCGGCAATCCACGCACGCTGGAGAAGCGCGGGCAGGACACCATCGTGCAGGCCGGCGAGATGCACACCGACGGCGATCATCTGCACCACCTGTTCAAGCGGCACGGCGGCGTGAAACTGTGCCTGAGCGGCCACATCCACCTGCTCGACCGCTGCCAGATCGACGGCATCAGCTACATCTGCGATGGCGCGGTGAGCGGCAACTGGTGGAAGGGGCCGATTCAGGGCACGCCGGAGGGCTACGGCGTGATCGACCTGTGGACGGACGGGCGCTTCGAGCATCGCTACCAGCCGTATGGGTGGAAGGCGGAGGCGTGACTTTGGCGATTCGGTGAATTTGAGCAGCACAGCGCAGGCTGCGCGCACCCCGAGCGCATGCGCCGATGCGCGTCGAGTATGTTTCCACACCATGCTCAGCCTCCTTCCGGTGTGGCTCCTGTGTGGATGCATGTCCGTGGTATCGCCGGCGGCCGATGCGCCGTGGTACGGCGGCGAGGATCCGCGGTCGTTCGTTCCTGGTGGACCGCTCATGTACGAGCAGGTGTTCCTTCCGCCAGCCAGGTTCGGCCCACGCGAGGCAGCGACCTATGTCGTTCGTCTCTATGGATGGGAAATGGAGCGGTCGGTGGAGGTGCTTCGCAACGGCCAACGCGTGTTCGCGTTGTCGGGCATGCGCGTGGTTCTGTTTGAGGAACTGGATCTGGCCGAGCCGCATCCGGCATATGGAAGCCTGCCCTCCGAGGAATCATTCGAGACGGAGGAGGAGAAGGAGGCGGCTCTCGCCTCATGGGTCATCGGCGGCACGGGACGCACGCCGAACACCGACGTGACCGGCGACGGTGTGCCGGAACTCGTGATCGGTGATCTGAATGGGGGCAATCACACCTTCCTCAGTCGCTTCATCTTCGAACTGTGGCCACGATTCCGTCAGCTGCCCGCGATCGGCACCCTGGATCGCGAAGACCTCGGTCTACAGGATGTCGACGGTGATGGCGTTCGTGAGATCGTGACCAGCGCGAATCCGATGGCCGATTGGGCCATTGCGGGGTTCGAGAGGCCCTATGAGGATGTCGTGCTCAAGTACGACGGCGAGTGCTTCAAGCCCGCTGCGGAGTTGATGCGCCAGCACCCGTGGAGTGACGAGGTGATCGAGCGGTGGGCCAGTGTGATCCGCGCCGACAAGAACTGGGTGCCGGATCGGCCGCACGGACCGGCGGCGCTGTGGCAGCGCATGCTCGGTCTCTGCTTTGAGGGCAATGCGGCGCAGGCGTGGAAGCTGCTTGAGCTCGCGTGGCCGGGTGATGCAGCGAGCAGGGACGCGTACCGCGCGTCGTTCGAGCAGGCGCTTGGCGAGGACCCATTCGGTGCCGAGCTGCTCAGGCTCTCGAGATCATCCATGGCCGCGCGGATTCGGCCACCCGATGCGCGGCGGGTGTTTCCCAATCCGGCGCAGCAGCCGGGCGAGCCGTCCGAGCGCGTGGTCGAGATTCGTGGCCCGCGCGCGGGGGTCGCGCGCGAGAAGATATCCGTGCTCGAGGGTGGGAAGCGGGTGCTCGAGATCAACGGCACGAACTTCAGGATGCTGTCGAATCTCGGCGCGGCCTCCGGTGGGGTGGGGACCGATCTGGATGGTGACGGGCAGGATGAACTTGTGGTCACGAGTGTTGCCGAGCATCGGGGTCCGGAAGCTGGCATGCTGCAGGTCTATCGCGTCTGGCCGGAGTTCGAGTGCATTGCCGAGGTGCCGTGGCAGCCAGATTGGCGCGATGTGTTCGTGAATCTCGACGATGATCGTGACATCGAGATCCGCGTGCGCGAGCGAGTCCACGACACGTGGGCCTTTTGCTGCCACATGGTTGATCCGGTCGCGCCGACGGTCGTTCTCAAGTTGCAGGACGGCATGTTCAAGCCGTGTCGAAGCCTGATGATGAAGCCGGCGCCGGATCCGGATGTATTGCAGGGGACAGCCATGCGGATTCAGTCGGAGTTTGGGCGCGATGAGGCGGTTGCCGAGGCCGCGCTTTGGAGCGAAATGCTCAGCCTCACGTACACGGGCCATGCCGACTCGGCGGTCGCGCTGTTTGGCGATGCGTGGCCCGAGGATCGTCCCGGCAAGGAAGAAGCGCTCGAGACATTTCGCGAGCGGCTGGATCGCTCTCGATTCGGGCCGGCGGTGCTGGAGTTTGCGCAGTCCGAGCATTCCGACGTCGAGGATTGACCGCCGGCCATGTCCGGAGCGCAGGCCATGTTCGACCACTTCCCAACCACCCACGCCACGTGGATCGCAGAGCGCGTGACGCTGAGCGTGGATCCCGATGCGGCGCCCTCGCTCGCTCGCGCGGCTCGTGCCGAGCTGAACGCCCACGTGATGCAGCGCTACTTCGCGCCGCTGTGCGCCTACGTGAAGGGCAGCGCGTGGCGCGACTTCGGTGAGGCGGCGGATCTGGTGAACGGCTTCTTCGCCAGTCGACTGGAGCGGCCCGAGTACCTGTTGCAGTGGCGAGAGAGTGGCCTTGCCTTGCGGCGGTGGCTGATCAACGGCCTGCTGCTGCACCTGCATGAGCGTGCGCGCGCCCAGCGTCGGCAGCATCGGCGCGGTGAACCCGTGGATCCGATCGTGCTCGACCGCATGGGCCCTGATGACTCGAGTGATCCGGATGGCGAGCGTGCGATGGACCGTGCGTGGGCCGAGGCGGTGGTGCAAGCCGCCGTTCGCGACACCGTGCAGGAACTCGATCGCGCCGGTCGCGCTCAAGCGTGGCTTGCCTTCCGGCGGCACTTCGTGGAAGGCGTGCCATACGACGCAGTTGCGCGCGAGACGGGCGACACGGTGAAGAGCCTGAAGGCGCAGGCCAAACTGGTGCAGCGCTGGTTGCGCGCGAGCATCGGTCGCGTGCTGCAGCAGGACGGTGTTCCGGCCGAAACGCTCGAAGCGGAAACCGACCGCCTGGTCGCGCTGCTTCTTGGCTCCTGAGTCCGCGTAACAGGGACGGGGGTCTGTATCGGACGCAACCCCGCACGCGTCGCGCGTCGTCAGGTGCCACGCAATGTGAAGGAAAAAAGGCCGCAGGATCGAGATCGCCGCATTTGGGCCGCCATGCTGCGCACCGTACCCTAGCGGCCATGCGATTCGATCCAGCGGTCTGGAAGAGCCTGCCGGGGGGAGAGGCTTTCGACTACTACATGTCGACTGTTTTCGATCGAGCGCGCCGATTCCGTGAAGCCTGCGATGCCGAGGGCATCCCGTTCAATGTGTGCGGTGGCATGGCGGTTATGGCGTGGGTGGCCAGCGTGAACCCCGAGTACATCCGCAACACCAAGGATGTGGACGTGATCATGCGTCCAGCTGACCTTGAGCGTGCCAGAGTTGCGCTGGCGAAGCACGAATTCATCTTCGCGGATCCCAGCGGCATACCGATGTTTCTCGATGGAGCGGACGGCAGCCCGAAGTTCGCGGTGCATGTGATCCTGGTGGGTGAGCGGCGCCCGATCGAGCCGGTGGGTGTGCCGGACTTCAGTGAAGGCACCGAGGATCCCGAATACCCCTGGCCGCGCCTCGCGCTGCTTCCCCTGATCACCAGCAAGCTGATCGCCGGCCGTCCCCACGACATCGCCCACCTGTGCGACATGGCCCGCGTCGGCCTGTTCGACCGCTCGTGGCGCGATCGCCTGCCCGAGCCGCTGCGCGAGCGCTTCGATCGCGCCATGGACGACTACGACCGGTATTACCGTGATTCGGCGCATTGAGCGCTTGACCGCGCGCGGTTCGTAGATACACTGTTCGTACCATGGTGAAGAAGCTCCAGCAGGTCGGCAACAGCCACGCCATCGTGCTCGATCGCGCTATCCGCGAGGCCATCGGCCTGCAGCCCGACGACGCCGTGCAGATCACGGTGAGCGGCGACAGCCTGATCATCACGCCCGCGCGCGTGGGGCTTGGCCGTGCCGTGGTCGCCAAGAGCCTGAAGAAGATCCGGCCGCGCTATCGCGTGATGCTGCAGAACCTGGCCAAGTAACCATGGCCGCACAGACGCGATTTCTTTCAGTGGAGGATGTCGTGCTCATCCACGCCGACACGCTTGGGCACGAGGGTGGTCTTGCAGGCATCCGAGATCGGGGGCTGCTGGAGTCGGCGGTGATGATGGCCCGTCAGCAGTTCGGGGGCGTGCTGCTGCATCGCACGCTAGCTGAGCAGGCGGCGGCATACCTGTTTCACCTGTGTCGAAATCACCCGTTCAACGATGGCAACAAGCGCGCTGCAGTGCTGGCGGCGCTCGTGTTTCTGGATGCCAACGCGGTGGGGCCGTTGCCTGAACCCGGGCCGCTCGAGGAACTCACCATGCGTTGCGCGGCCGGCGAGATTGGCAAGGACGAAGTGATGGCATTCTTCCGTTCGCAACTCAAGGCGGTGGCAGCGTCCAAGCGGAAGAAGTCGCCGGGGCGCAAGCGAGGCGAAGATCGTCGGAGGTGAATGTTTTATGTCGCGAATGGGCAGCCATATCTCCGTGGGTCATTCGAAGGAACCGTCCGATCGATTGCCCGCGACGCGTTAGCATCACAAGATGCCTGATGTCGGTCGCCGGGAGACGTTCGCCGAACGTGCGAGCGGGAGAATTCCAACGAAAAATGCGTCAGATCTTGACGCCGCCACGCTGCTCGCGGCGGCGCGGTCGGTGCGCCGCGGTGCGTGGTGGCGCGCGGTGCGGCGAGAGGGTTGGACGCGGGCGCCCGGGGTGGCGAGGGCTTTTGGAATTCTCGCCGTTTTGGCGTGTCTCGCGGTGGGGGGTTGGGTCTCTCTCCCGAGTCCGCTCGGTCTGTTCCGTGGCGGCGAGATTCGTGAGGGTGCGGTGGATCGCGCGCGCGGTCGCACCGGCCCCCTGAGCCCTTCCGGCATGGAGATTGATGCGATGCGAGCGATGAAGATGAGCGCGGCGGTGGTGGTTGGATCCCTGTCCGCTGCTGGGGCAGCATCAGCTCAGACGGCCGTGGAATGGAAGGTGA
>RFQW01000157.1 GCA_009924765.1 Planctomycetota bacterium
GGCCGCAGCGGCCTTCTTCTTCACGCCGTACAGCGAGCGGCCCTTCTTGCGGCCATCCACGCCGAGGCAGTCCAGGGTGCCGCGCACCACGTGGTAGCGCACACCGGGCAGATCGCGCACGCGACCACCGCGCACGAGCACGATGCTGTGCTCCTGCAGGTTGTGGCCTTCGCCGCCGATGTATGCGGTGACTTCCTTGCCGTTGCTCAAGCGAACGCGGCACACCTTGCGAAGCGCCGAGTTGGGCTTCTTCGGGGTGACGGTCTTCACCTGCAGACACACGCCACGCTTCTGCGGGCAACGAACAAGGTCCTTGACCTTGCTCTTGGCTGGCGGGTCGCGGCGGGGGTTGCGAACGAGCTGATTGATGGTCGGCATGCGGGGTCCTGTGAGAATTTCTCCGCCTCAATGGGGCGGATCGGCGAGTCTAGCGGAAGCCGGCACCAGCCCGCAAGGTCTTGGGAAGTCCGAAGGCGGTCGAAATTCGGTGTATTTCGGTGCCTGAGGGTCGATTTCAGCCAGTTCGCACCCCACCGCCACGGCGCACGGCCTCAATGGCGGCCACCGCCAGCGCATCGCACCGGGTGTTTTCGGGGTGTTCGTTGTGTCCTCGGATCCACTCCGGACGCACGCGATGCATGGCCCGCAGCGCATCGAGGCGCTTCCACAAATCATCGTTTTTCACCGGCTTTTTAGCGGCGGTTCGCCATCCCCGAGCCTTCCAGCCATCCAACCATTCACGCAGGCCCTTGACGACATATTCGCTGTCCGAAACCACACGCACCTCGGAGGGCTCGGCGAGGGTCTGCAGACCCTCGATCACGGCCATCAGTTCCATGCGGTTGTTGGTGGTCTGGGCTTCCCCGCCGCTGCGCTCCATGTCCCCGACCACGCCGGGGCCGCGCAACACGAAGGCCCAGCCGCCAGGGCCAGGGTTTCCGGAGCAGGCACCGTCGGTGAACAGTTCGAATCCGGCCATAGACGCGCGAGGGTAAGAAGGTTGTTGTGAAAGCGCAGAGTCACCGGAGGGTCCGAATTTGGTTATCGGATATTCAGTCGCCTTGACACCAACCATGGTTTGGCTAACTTGTGGGGCTCCCCACAGGGCATTTCCCCTGCGGAATTCACACGAGGACGCCATGACCCCAGCCTTCCGTCAATCTCCCGGTCGTACCCGCCGCCGTCGTTCGCATCAGGCGATCAAGGCCGTGCACACCGTGCTGTGCCCCAACTGCGGCACCGCCAAGCGCCCGCACACCGCCTGCACCGGCTGTGGTTACGTTCGCCCCGGTCTGCAGGTGAAGACGTCCCGAGCGGGACAGTGATCCATGCGACTTGGCGTGGACGTCATGGGCGGCGACAACGCCCCTGACGAAATCCTGAAGGGCTGCCTGCAAGCACTTCCAAAGCTTCCGCCGGAGGACGAACTGGTCCTCTACGGCGATCGCCGCGTCATCGAAGAGACGCTGAGCGAGCGCGGCATCAGCGACAAGCGCATTGAGATCGTGGCCACCACCGAAGTGATCGGCATGGACGATCCGCCGGTGGAAGCGATCCGCGGCAAGAAGGACGCCAGCCTGGTGGTGATGGCGCGTCACGCCGGACCGAAGGCTGAAAATCGTCTCGACGCCATCGTGAGCGCAGGCAACACCGGCGCCATGGTGGGCGCCGCGCAGATGCACATGCGCCGCCTTCCCAACGTGATCCGCCCCGGCATCGCCGTGACGGTTCCCACGTTCAAGGGCCCCGTGGTGCTGATCGACGTTGGTGCCAACATCGAGCCGAAGCCCGTGCATCTTGCGCAGTACGGCGTGATGGGCGAGGCCTATGCGCGCGCACTGGTGGGCATCAAGGAGCCTCGCGTCGCCATCATGAACGTGGGTGGCGAGGAGCAGAAGGGCACCGATGACATGCGTCTGGCGCGCGACCTGCTGCGCCGAGCCGAAGGCAGCAACTTCACCGGATTCGTGGAAGGCCGCGGCGTGTTCGACGGCGAAGCCGACGTGGTGATCACCGACGGCGTGGTGGGCAACGTGATGATCAAGCTGGCCGAAGGCCTGTCGAGCGGCATCTTCAAGGCGCTTGCGCGCGAGGTGCTGGCGATCGATCCCGAACTGGCCGCGCGACTGGAGCCGGTGGTGAAGAGCCTGTACGCCAAGCACGACTATCACGAGTACGGCGGCGCACCGCTGCTGGGCGTGAACGGCGTGTGCCTGATCAGCCACGGCAGCAGCCAGGCCCGAACCATCATGAATGCCATCCTTCGCATGCGCCTGTTCGTGCTGAGCGGCGTGAACGCCACCATCAGCCACCGCCTGGGCGAGCTGCGCGCGATGGGCATCGATGCCGAGGTGACCGCGTGACCCGAGCCTCCGGCGCCATCGGCGTCCGGATCGCGGGAACGGGGAGCGCGGTTCCGGAACGACGGCTCACCAACGACGACCTCGCCAAGATGGTCGACACCAACGACGAATGGATCGTGCAGCGCACGGGCATTCGCGAACGCCGCGTGTGCGACCCGAGCCGCGAGGGCACCTTCACGCTGAACCGCGACGCGCTGAAGAACGCGCTGGACGCCTCCGGCATGAAGGGCTCCGATCTGGACCTGATCATCGTGGGCACCTGCACGCAGGAAATGAGCTGCCCCAGCGTGGCGTGCCGCGTGGCGGGCGAAGTGGGCGCGGTTGGCGCCGGCGCCTTCGACGTGGTGGCCGCATGCAGCGGCTTCGTGTACTCGATGAATGTCGCCGACTCGCTCATCCGCTCCGGTCGCTTCAAGCGCATCGGCGTGTGCGGCGGCGACGCCATGAGCAGCGTGATCGACTATCAGGAGCGCTCGGTCAGCATCCTGTTCGGCGATGCCGCAGGCGCCGCCGTGCTGGTGGCCGACGAGAACCCGGATCGCGGCTGCGTGTACCAGCAGCTTGGCAGCGATGGTCGCGACTGGAGCGGCCTGTACCTGCCGCGCCGCGCGCAGGAAGTGCCCGAAGCCGATCGCGACAACCCGATCCGCCTCGGCTGCCTGCGCATGAATGGCCGCGAGGTGTTCAAGTTCGCGGTGAACCGATTCCGTCAGGTGATCGAGGAGGCGCTGGAAGCCACCAAGCTGACGCCGGATGATCTGAGCCAGGTGATCTGCCACCAGAGCAACATCCGCATCATCGAGAGCGCGATGGAGAAGATCGGCCTGCCCAAGGACAAGGTGTTCGTGAACATCGATCGCTTCGGCAATTCAAGCGCCGGAAGCGTTGGACTGTGCCTGGACCAGGTGTGGCGCGCGGGCAAGGTGCCTGCGGGCAAGCCGATGATGATGGTCGCCTTCGGTGGCGGCATGACGTGGGCCAGCGGCGTGTGGAACGTGTGACACGCACCATTCCGGGGAACCTCATTTCAGGAGACGCATCGATGACGAACCAGCACATTCTTCTCTGCCCGGGTCAGGGCGCGCAGGCGGTCGGCATGGGCAAGACCTGGTGCGATGCCAGCCCCGCGGCAGCCGCGCTGTTTGCGCAGGCGGATCATCTGGTTGAACTCGATGGCGGCGCCCGACTCAGCGCGCTGTGCTTCGAGGGCCCCACCGAACACCTGAACCGCACCGACGTGAGCCAGCCGGCGCTGTTCACATGCGGCCTGGCGTGCCACGCGGCGATGGTTGAGCAAGGTGGCGAAGTGCCCATCGTGGGTGCGCTTGGACTGTCTCTTGGCGAGTACACCGCGCTGGCCCTGGCCGGTGTGTTCACCTTTGCCGAAGGTCTTCGACTGGTCGCCACGCGCGGTCGCCTGATGCAGAAGGCCGCCGAAGCGAGCAAGGGCGGCATGGTGGCGCTGATCGGCGCCGATGAGGCGAAGGCAAACGAGGTGTGCGCCGCGGCGGCCAAGGATCAGGTGCTTGTGCCAGCCAACTTCAACGCGCCCGGCCAGATCGTGCTCAGCGGTCACGCCGAGGCATGCGATCGTGCGGTGGAAGTCGCCGGCACCATGGGCCTGCGCGCCACCAAGCTGGCGGTCGCCGGCGCGTTTCACAGCCCGCTGATGGCGCCCGCAGCCGAGGGCATGGCCCGCGCGCTGGAACACGTGGAGTTCCGCGCGATGCACTGCCCCGTGTGGAGCAACGTCACCGGCAGGCCGCATGCAACCAACGACGCCGCAACGCTGAAGTCACTGCTGGTGGACCAGATCGTGAAGCCTGTACGCTGGGACACCTGCTGCCTGGACATGCTGTCCTGGCGCAAGTCGCAGGGCCTGGACACCAGCGCGTCGCTGCACGAAATGGCCCCCGGAAGCGTGCTGCGCGGACTGATGCGCCGCATCGATCGCTCGGCTGAGGTGACCAACCATGACACCATCGAGGAGCCACAACGTGCGAAGGCCTGAACTGCTCCAGTCGGCCCTGCTGGCCGCCGTGCTTGCGCTGACCGCCTGCGGCAAGAAGGAAGAGGAAGCCGCTCCCCCACCGCCGCCACCTCCGCCCAAGCAGGAAGTGAAGGTCGAGAGCGTGGACGACGTGATGAAGCGTCTGGCCATCGACTCGCGCGTGAAGATGGACGAGAGCGAGCGCCCCAACACCGGCGACGCCGCCGGCGATGTGAAGCGCCTCGAGGCCACGCTGCTGTTCTTCAACGCCATGGTGAAGGGCGACGCCACCAAGCTGAAGCCCATGCTGAGCGACGCCGATCAGACCACGCTCGACCTGATGCAGAAGGACGGTCAGTGGAAGCGCGCCACCGAGCGCATCGACCGCGTGACCGTGGGCTGCACGGGTGGCCAGGAGCCGGAAACGTTCATGGCGCTCGGCATCTTCATGACCGACGATCGCTTTGACCCCCAACTGTGGTCGGTGAAGAGTCCCGGTGCCGCCGAGCAGTGCACTTTCTCGGCCGTGCCGACGCCACCGAACGTGATCAACCAGCTCAAGGGCAACAAGGCCGAACCCCGCGTGCAGCAGTGGGTGAAGATCCTCAAGGAGCAGCTCGAGAAGTCGAAGCTGCCGGACGAAGTGGTGACCGTGGCGCAGCAGGATCGCTCCATCGAAGGTGATTCCAGCAGCGGTGGTGGCGACGAACCGGCCGCGCCATCGGGTCC